>JANMMH010000618.1:0-2709 GCA_031373055.1 Rubrivivax sp.
GGTGCTTTGGATGGCATAAACCTTCTCCTGGTGAAGGCCCAAACAGCGTATCAGTCTGGTGCCCCCTTGCTGGTCCAAGGTCAGGGGTTCACTCCAACGACCGAAGGGAGTGCAGCGAGTTGTTCGGCGCGACCCCAGCGCTGAGCAGCGCAGGGCAACCCGACCGCAGGGAGGGGCAAGCATTCCGAACCCCGGCGCCCAGCCGGGCACGGCCTTGCCGGCACGCCAATCCGCATTCGAAGCTCCTCTGAATGAGTGCAAGTCGGCATCAACCGCCCGCCGCCTTCGCCACCACCCCTTGCGCCAGCAGCCACGTCACCACGCGATCGCGGTGATCGCCCTGCACTTCGATGACGCCGTCTTTGACTGTGCCGCCCGCGCCGCAAGCTGCGCGCAGTTGCTTGCCCAGGGCTTGCAACGCGGCGTCGTCGAGATTCAAGCCGCGCACCAGCGTCACTGTTTTGCCGCCACGGCCTTTACTTTCACGGCTGACACGCGCGATGCCGTCGCCGCTGGGCTTGGCGCGCGCCAGCGCTGCGCAGCGGCAGTCGGCCAGGGCTTGACGGCAGCTGGGGCAGGTGCGGCCGCTGTCGGTGGAATAGACGAGGCCGCCACTCCCCGGTCTGCGCATCATGTGGGGTCGCCCTTCTCCACCAGAGGCGCCAGCAGCCCGGCCAAGTCTTCGTTGCTGAACTTCACGGCCTCCGCCGCGTCGTGGCCCAGCACGCCTTCGGCCAGTGCCGCCTTGCGCGCCTGCAAGGCCAGCATGCGCTCTTCGATGCTGCCTTCGACCACGAGCTTGTAGACGAAGACCGGCAGCTCCTGGCCGATGCGGTGCGCGCGGTCGGTGGCCTGGCGCTCCACGGCCGGGTTCCACCAGGGGTCGAGGTGGATCACGGTGTCGGCGGCGGTGAGGTTCAAGCCGACGCCGCCAGCCTTCAGGCTCAGCAGCATCAGCGCCACTTCTTTGGCCTGGAAACGGGCGACGACATCACCACGCGCCTGTGGCGGTGTTTCGCCTGTTAGCACGAGGTAGGGCAGCGCGAGCTCAGCGAGTTCAAGTTGCAGCAAGCCCAGCATCTCGGTGAACTGCGAGAACACCAGCACGCGGCGGCCTTCGCTCAGCAGCTCGGGCAGCATGTCGCGCAGCAGCTCCATCTTGGCGCGCTCCATGGTCGCGGGCGTCTTGTGGCCTTTGACCAGACGCGGGTCGCAGCAGACCTGGCGCAGCTTCAAGAGCGCGTCGAGGATGGCGATCTGCGCACCATCAAAGCTCTTGCGCTCCAGCACGCGCTTCACCTGCGCATCCGCCGCAACACGCACGCTCTCGTACAGCTCACGCTGCTGGCCTTGCAGCTGCACGCGGCGGATGACCTCGGTCTTGGGCGGCAGCTCACTGGCCACGTCAGCCTTGCGCCGACGCATGATGAAAGGCCGCACGCGCGCGGCCAGCAGCTCGGCACGCAGGGTTTCGCCGTTCGTTTCGATCGGCTTGCGCCAGACGCGCATGAAGCTGCGCGTGTCACCCAGAAAACCCGGCATCAGCCAGTCGAAATGCGCCCAGAGTTCGCCGAGATGGTTTTCCAGCGGCGTGCCGGTGACGCACAGGCGGTGGCGTGTGTTCAGGCGGCGCAGGGCGCTGGCGGCGCGACTGCCGGCGTTTTTCACCATCTGCGCTTCGTCCAGGATCAAGAGGTGCCAGGCCTGGGCTTTGAGCGCATCCAGATCACGCCACACCAGCGGGTAGGTGGTGAAGACGATGTCGTGCTCGCCCATGCGCGTGAAGTCGCGCTTGCGCTGGCTGCCTTGCAGCATCAGCACGCGCAATTCGGGCGCGTGGTTCGCCGCCTCGTTTTGCCAGTTGGCAATGAGCGACGTGGGCAGCACCACCAGCGCCGGGCGATCCAGGCGGCCGCTTTGCTTTTCGATGAGCAGATGGGCCAGCACCTGCGCGGTTTTGCCCAGGCCCATGTCATCGGCGAGGATGCCCGCCAGGTGGTGTGCACGCAGGTACTGCAACCACGCCACACCTTGCTGCTGATAGCCGCGCAGCGTGAGCTTCAGCCCCGTCGGCATGGCCACTGCGGGCGGCGTGCCCGCCGCTTGCAGCCGCTGCGCCAGGTCGGCCAGGCCGGCGCTGCCTTGCAGTTGCCACTGGCCATGCGTGCCAGCGCGCGCGGCCTGCGTTTCCATCAGCCCGACGCGCAGTGCTTCGATGCGGTGTGCCTCCCAGCTCGACAAACGCAGCGGGCCTTCTTTGCGTCGCGGATCGGTCAGCAGGTCGAGCATGGCGCTAACGACGGCCTTGAGCGGTGCGGCGGGGGCTTCGATGCGCCGGCCGCCTGGCGCGCGCAGCACGATGATCATGTCGTCATGGATGTCGGCAATCTCCGCTGCTTTGAGCCAGCGTGGGTCGCGCTTGAGCAGGTCGGCCACCAGCGGCGCCAGGTCCAGCGTTTCGCCGTCGACGTCCACGCCCAGGCTGAGCATGAAGCTGCCCTCAAGCCGCGAGCCGCGCAGCGCTTGCAGTGGCGTCGCGCGTTTGCCCAAAGGGTCGACGAGCTCACGGCCAAGCTCTTGGCCCGAGTCCGGGTCGATCACAAGGCGCCAGCGGTCCACCGTGACGCTCTGATGCGCGAAGCCTGGCTGCACCACGATGAGCCAGCCCTGGGCTTGCAGCTTGGGCACTTGCTCGGCCCAGAAGTCGCC
>JANMMH010000619.1:0-1839 GCA_031373055.1 Rubrivivax sp.
CCAGCTGCGCTGCGCCACGCTGGGCTCATTCGGTTCAGCGCAACTGCCGCAGACGCTGCGCACCAGGCGCTGCGCAATGATGAGCTGCAAGGCCATGCCCACCATGTAGCTCGGCGCGCCCATGTCGATCAAACGCGCAGCGGCCGAAGCGGCGTCGTTGGTGTGCATCGTCGACAGCACCAAGTGGCCGGTGACGGCGGCGCGCATGCAGGTCTCGACCGTGTCTTGGTCACGCATCTCGCCGATGAGGATGGCGTCGGGGTCTTGCCGCAGCGCGGCGCGCAGCACCTGCGAAAAACCCAGGCCCACACGCTCGTTGACGTTGCACTGAGTGATACCGGCCAGGCGGTATTCCACGGGGTCTTCGGCCGTGATGATCTTGGTTTGCGCGGCGTCGAGTGAGCCGAGCGCGGCGTACAAGGTGGTCGTCTTGCCGCTGCCCGTGGGGCCTGTCACCAGCACCAGCCCGGCGCCTGAACTGAGCGCGTTTTGCAGCGTGGCCAGGCCGGCGGCGGGGATCCCCAGTTTGTCCAGCACCGCCAGCATGGGGTCTTTGAGCAAGAGCCGCATGACCAGCGATTCACCGTATTGGCCGGGCAAGGCGGACAGCCGGATGTCCACCGCCTGCTGGCGCACCTGCACCACAAAGCGGCCGTCTTGCGGCAGGCGCCGCTCGGAGATGTCGAGTGCCGCCACCAGCTTCAGGCGCGAGGCCAGCGCGGGCGCCAGGCGCGTGTCGAATTCGGTGTGCGGGCGCAGGTGGCCGTCCACACGCAAGCGGATGCCCACCACGTTGGCATGCGGCTCGATGTGGATGTCTGACGCGCGGGTGCGCACGGCCTCGTCGAAGAGGCCTTGCAAGAGCTTGACCACCGGCGCGTCTTCGGCACCGGCCGACAGGCCCATCGCACTGAAGTCAACGGCGTCGCCTTCGCTGGTCTTGAGCTCTTCGCTGAGCTTCTTGGCCAGGCCCTGGATGTTGTCGTTGTTGCTGTAGATGCGGTCGATCAGCGCGTGCAGGCCCGACTCGGCGATGACCTCAAGCTCGATCGAGCCCTTCAGCAGCTTGGGCAGGTCGTCAATGGCTTGCCAGTCGGTGGGGTCGACCACGGCCACGCGAATGAGGTCGCCCTTGGCGCCCACCGGCAGCGCGCGCAGCTTGCGCACTTGTAGCTCCGACAAGCGCTTGGCGACGGCGGTGTCGACGTTCTCTAACTGGGCCTCGAAATAGGGGAACTTCAGCTGCGCCGCGAGCAAGCGCGCCAGCGCTTCGTCGGTGACGAAGCCGAGGTCTTGCAACACCGCGCCGAGCCTGCGCCCGGTTTGTTTCTGCCGCGCCAAGGCCTGGCCCAGCTGCTCGTCGGTGAGCAGCTTCTCGCGGATCAAAAGTTCGCCGAGCCTGAGCTTGGGGACCATAGGTGGGGGTAGGGCGTTAGGTGGCCGCAGCCGGACATGCCGCGCCCCACCATCACGCTGGGGCGCTCGCCGTCATATCGGACGGGCAACCCCAATGCTTGAGCCCGGCCGCTCATTTGACTAGCGAGTGAAGCGGGGTGAATGCCCTGCGTCTTTGGCGCCACGTTGGGACTGCGACGAACCCGAATCGGCGAAGCCTGTGCCGGCAAGGCCGTGCCCGGCCGGGCACCGGGGTTCGGAATGCTTGCCCCTCCCTGCGGGCGGGGTGCCCTGTGCTGCTCTGCGCTGGGGTCGCGCCGAACAACTCGCTGCACTCCCTTCGGTCGTTGGAGTGAACCCCTGACCTTGGACCAGCAAGGGGGCACCAGACTGATACGCTGTTTGGGCCTTCACCAGGAGAAGGTTTATGCCATCCAAAGCACC
>JANMMH010000647.1:0-3011 GCA_031373055.1 Rubrivivax sp.
GAGCGAAGTAAAGGAGGAGAGTCGGGTACTCCCGGCCCGGGGGACATGAGCGGAACCGCTCTCCCGACGGCCGCGCCTGCCCGCGCGCCTGTCCGCGCGCCGCGTCGGGCGGTAGGTGCTGGCATACCATGCGCGTACCCAAGCTTATGGCTACATCCGCACCATGCAACGCCGTCACCTTATCGCCCTTGGCCTGCTGGCCGCCACGCTGCCCTCCCTCGCCCAAACCTGGCCCACCCGGCCGGTGAAGATCGTCGTGCCCACGGGCCCGGGCAGCTCGCTGGACCTCATCGCGCGCAGCATGAGCGAACGCCTGGCGGCGCGCTGGGGTCAGCCGGTGGTGGTGGAGAACAAGCCCGGCGCGGGCGGCATGCTGGGCATGGACGTGGCGGCGAAGGCTAACGATGGACATACGCTGGCTGTCGGCTTCAACGGGCCCGTCGCCTTCGGCCCGTTTCTCTATCGCAAGATGCCTTACGACCCGGCGAAAGACTTGGTGGCGGTGATCATGACCACGAGCCAGCCCAACGTGCTGGCGGTGAACGCCGACAAGGTGCCGGCCAAGAGCGTGGCCGAGTTCGTGGCCTGGGCCAAGGCGCAGGGTGGCAAGGTCAATTACTCCTCACTGGGCAACGGCAGCTCGGCGCACTTGACGATGGAGCTCTTCATGAGCGAGGCCGGCTTTGCCGCCACGCATGTGCCCTTCAACGGCTCGCCGCCTGCGGCCATGGCGCTGGCGCAAGGCGAGGTGGACGCCACCTTCATGGTCGCCCCCGCGCTGCTGCCGCATGTGCGCAACAACAAGGCGCGTATGTTGGCTGTTAGCAGCACGATGCGGCCCGACTCACTGAAGGACTTGCCGGCTTTGTCGGGCAGTGGCTACGCCAACGTCGAGTCGCTGGCCTGGAACGGCCTCTTCATGGCGGCGGGCACGCCCGACGCGGTGGTGCAGAAGATCAACGCCGACGCCAACGCTGTGCTCGCCGAGCCCGCTGTGCGCCAGGCGCTCGACGCGCACGGGCTCACCGTGGTGGGCGGCAGCGCGGCCGACTTCAAGCGCCAGATTGACGCCGACGTGAAGCGCTGGGGGCCGGTCATCACGCGGCTGGGCATCAAGCTGGATTGAGCTTCCGAGAGTTGCCGTGAGCCCCGCGCCTACGGCCACGGGTGCCAGATAAAGCTGCGCGCACCCAGGGTGAAGATGCCGACGCCACTGGCCTGCTCGGGCAGCCGAAACAGCAGTTCGCCGTCCGGCGCGATGACGGCGCTGCGCCCGGTGTGTTCACTCTCTTCCGGGCGGTTCAGCGCGTTGGGCCAGTTCGTCTGCACGACGTAAGCATTCAGGTCTGCGGCCAGGCGCTGCGCGTCTTGCACATGCGCTGGTGGATCGGCCACAGGCTTGTCGGGGTCGGGCCGCATCTGCCCTGGCCAGAGCACGATGTCGACACTGCCGCGCGGCAGCTGCTCGCGGACAGCGGCGTGGTCTTCGATCTCGCGGCAGATGATGGCCGTGCAGCGCTGGCCTTGCAGCGTGGCCACCGGTCGATGCGTGCCCGGGCGAAAGAAGGTCGCTTCGGGCTCGGTCAGGCCTATCTTCGACACCTCGCCCGCCAGCTCACCGCGCTCGTTGATGAAGAGGTGGCTGTTGTAGCGCTCCTCAGCGCCAGCAAAGGTCGGCGCGCCAACCGCTACCGCCACGTGCAGCTTGGCGCACAGCGCTTACAGCCGAGCCACTTCGGGCGCGATGAGCTCGGGCTTGGCCAGCGCCACGATCTGGCGGTGAAAGCCGGTGATGGCCAGTTCAGCAAACGCGCACAGCGTGGCGCCCTGGCCATGCGCGAACTCGATGGCACTGAGCATCTCGGCCATGTTCGCTTCGATGGTCCAGTGCATGCGCAGCTGGCCGATGGCGATGACCATGCCCGCCGCGCGCGGCGACGTCGCGTCGGGCATTGGCCCCGGCGCCGTGGCGTGCCGCGTCACTCGACCTTGATCCCGCGCTGCGTGATGAGCGTCGACCAGCGCTCGCTCTCAGCCTTGACGTAGGCCGCAAACTCCGTCGCGCCGCGTGGCATCACCTCGGCGCCACCGGCGGCGAACTTGGCGCGCACGTCGGGGTTGGCCAGCACACGGCGCAGCTCAGTCGAGATGCGCTCGATGACCTCGCGCGGCACGCCCGCTGGCGCCACCAGGCCTTGGTAGCCGGCGGCCTCCAGCCCTGGCAGGCCCTGCTCGCGCACGGTCAGCACCTCGGGCAGGTTGCTGTCGCGCGTAGGGCCGGTCACCGCCAAGGCCTTCAAGCGGCCGCTCTTGATGTGCGGCAGCAGCACCGAGCCGACGTCGATGAGCAGGTGCGTCTGGCCGCCGATGAGGTCGGTCACCGCCGGCGCACTGCCTTTGTAGGGCACGTGCAGCAAGTCCAGGCCCGCCACCGAGTTGAGCAACTCGCCGCACAGGTGGGTTGACGAGCCGATGCCGCCTGAGGCGAAGCTGGCGCGCCCGGCGTTGGCCTTGGCCCAGGCGATGAAGGCCTTCAGGTCGCTCGCCGGGTGCTCGGTGCGCGTGGTGGCGATGTAGCTGGTCTGCGCGATCTGGCCGATGTAGCTGAACTGCTTCACCGGGTCGTAGGGCATCTTGCTTTGCAGGTAGGGCGCGATGGAAAAGGGCCCCACGTTGGCCACCAGGATCGTGTAGCCGTCGGGTGCCGCGCGTGTCAGCTCGGTGGCGGCGAGCACACCACCGGCGCCGGGTTTGTAGTCGATCACCACCGGCTGGCCCAGCGCCGCTTCGAGCCCTGGCTGCACGTTGCGCGCAGTGAAGTCGATGCCGCCGCCCGGCGGAAAGCCGACGATGAGCCGCACCGGCCTGGCCGGGAAGCCCGAGTGCGCGCGGGCGCCCGCCGCGGCCAGTGAAAGGCCGAACAGGCTCCCGACCAGGGTGCGTCGCTGCATGGTGTCTCCGGGTGTCGTTGTCAGGGCTCCGATCGATCATAGGCCGCGACCTTGCAGGGC
>JANMMH010000657.1:0-20901 GCA_031373055.1 Rubrivivax sp.
TGGTGGCGGCGGCCTCGGGCGCCGGTGTCGGTGCGCCGGGCCTCGGCTTGCTCGGGCTCTTTGTCGCCACCACCAGCCTGGTCGTCAGCTTGCGTGCTGGCATGGTCGTCACGGTGGCGGCGGTGGCGGCGGTGCTGGGGCTCTATGTCCTGGGCACCGTGCCCAGTGCGGCGGCGCCAAGCGTCAGCGTATTTTCCTTGTTATCACCTCTGTGGGCCCAGCTCGCCGTGATCCTTGTGGGCCTGGCCTGTGGCTGGGCCGTCGCGCGCATGCTGGCGCGCCATGCCTTGGCCGCCGACGAGCGCGAGCGCCGCTTTGCCGGGCTGCTGGGCATCGCTGCCGACGCCTACTGGGAGCTCGATGCCCAACTGCGCGTGGTCGCCGTCAACGACCGCAGTCAAGACGCGGCGGTGGGCGGGGCGACAGACATGCTGGGCCATGTGCCCTGGGAGATGCCGCAGTTTGGCTGCGACGCCGAAACCCTGGACGCCTTGCAGGCCGACCTTGAAACGCGCGTGCCGTTTCGCGAACTGGCCGTGCGCTGGCGTTCGCGCAGTGGCCACACGCGCCACTTCAGCGTGAGCGGCGAGCCGCGTTTTGATAGCCGGGGCCTGTTTCGCGGCTACTGGGGCGTGGCGCGCGAAATCACCGCGCATGTGCAGGCGCGCCAGGCGCTGGCGGCCACGGAGACGCGCTATCTCGAACTCTTCTCGCGCATCCCCACACCGCTGCTGCTGCACCGCAGTGGGCTGATCATCGACGCCAATGCGGCGGCGGTGCAGCTCTTCGGCTACGGCGAGCTCAAAGCCATGCTGGGGCGCGACTTGCTGGAAACTTTTGAAGACGGCGACTCGCGCGAGCGCGGCCGCCGCCGGCTTGAGCAGCTGACCAGCATGGCCATCGGCGAAGCGCTGCCGGTGGCCGACTTTCGCCTGCGCAGCCGCCAGGGCCGGCGCGTCGCCGTGCGCGCCACCGGCGTGGTGATTGAAGCCGACGGCGGCCCCGCCGTGCTCTCGATCTACGTCGACGACACCGAACGCCGCCGCGCCGAAGAAGCCGTGCGCCGCTCGGAAGCGCTGCTCTCGCACCTGGTGGCCACCAGCCCCGACGTCATCACCTTGACCGATCTGGCCACCGGGCGCTACGCCATGGTCAACCACACCTTCGAGCGCATCTCGGGCTACAGCGCGGCCGATGTCGTGGGCAAGACGTCGGTCGAGCTCGGCATCTGGCGCGACCCCGCGCAGCGTGACGACCTGGTGCGCCAGGTGCGCGAGCGTGGCGCCGCGCGCGAGTTGCCTTGCGACTTTGTCGTCAAAGACGGCAGCGTCGTGCAGCTGCTGGTGTCGGGTGCGGTGTTCGCCATGGACCGGCGCACCTACCTCGTCATCAACGGCCGCGACATCAGCGCGCAAGAGCGTTCGCGCCTTGAGCGCGAGGCCATCCTGCAAAACGCCTCGATCGGCATTGCCGTCACGCGCGAGCAGCGCTTCATCGTCACCAACCCGCGCTTTGAGCAGATGTACGGCTGGGGCGAGGGCGAGCTCATCGGGCAGCCCGGCGCAGCGGTCTGGACCGATGCGCAGGAGTACGCAGCCGTCGGCGCCGAGTATGGCGCGGCGCTGGCGCGCGGCGAGCTCGTCGAATTCGAGCGGCCGGGCCAACGTCGCGACGGCAGCAGTTTCATCGCGCGCGTGCTGGGCAAGGCCATCGACCCCACGCGCGCGCTCTTGGGCGGCACGATCTGGATCGTTGAAGACATCACCGAGCGCCGCCTGGTCGACGAAGCGCTGGCGCGTGCACGCGACCAGGCCGAGGCCGCCAACCGTGCCAAGAGCGCCTTCCTGGCCAATACCAGCCACGAGTTGCGCACACCCCTGAACGGCATGCTCGGCCTGGCCCAGTTGGCGCGCGCGCCCGACATCGAGCCCGAGCGCCGCCAGCTCTACCTCGACCAGATCGTCGAAAACGCGCAGGCGCTGGCCGCCATCGTCTCCGACGTGCTTGATCTGTCCAAGATCGAAGCCGGCAAGCTCACGCTGGAGGCGACGGCGTTTGATCTGCCTGAGCTGCTTTCCACCTTGCGCCAGGCCTATGCCGCGCTGGCCAGCCTGCGCGCTCTGGACCTGCGCTTCGAGATCGACGCCACGCTGCTGGGTGACGCTCAGCGCCACGTGCTGGGCGACGCGCTGCGGCTGCGCCAGATCATCTCCAACCTGCTGGCCAATGCGCTCAAGTTCACCGAGCGTGGTGGCGTGCGCTTGCTGGCGCACCGCCAAGGCGGCGGCGCCGATGAGTGTGTGCGTATCGAGGTCCACGACAGCGGCCCCGGTATCGCGCAGGACGTGCAGGCGCGACTCTTCAAGCCCTTCACGCAAGCCGATGAGTCAACGACGCGGCGCTTTGGTGGCACGGGGCTGGGGCTGTCCATCTGCCGCGAGCTGGCGCAGCTGATGGGCGGCGATATCGGCGTCATCAGCCGGCCCGGCGAGGGTGCCTGCTTCTGGGTCGAGCTCAAGCTGCCGCTGGCCGGCGCGCCCGAGGCCAAGCCCGAGCCCACACCACCGCACGACCTGCAGGGCCTGCGCGTGCTGCTGGTGGAAGACAACGTCGTCAACATGCTCATCGGCGTGGCCATGCTTGAGCGTTGGGGCGCCATCGTCGAGCAGGCCGTCGACGGCCAGCAAGCGGTGGACGCCGTGCGCCAGGCCCAGGCCCACAACCAAGCCTTTGATCTGCTGCTGATGGACCTGCAAATGCCGGTGATGAGCGGCTACGAAGCCACGCGCGCTATACGTGCCTTGGGCGGCGAGCGGCGTGTGCCCATCATCGCGCTGACGGCCGCCGCGCTGGTGTCCGAGCGCGAGCACGCACGCGAGGCCGGCATGGACGACTTCCTCACCAAGCCGATCGATGCCGACAAGCTACGTGCCACGCTGGGCCGCTGGGCCATGAAGGCCTGAGCGGCTGGGCCGTGGTGCAGGCCCTGCGCTACTTGGTGCCGAAGATGCGGTCGCCCGCGTCCCCGAGCCCCGGCACGATGTAGCCATGCTCGTTGAGCTGGCGGTCGATGGCCGCGGTGTAGACCGGCACGTCGGGGTGGTGGCGGTGGAAGTTGGCCAGGCCCTCAGGCGCAGCTAACAAACTAACGAAGCGGATGGATTTCGGCTTGGTTTCTTTGAGCCGGTCGACCGCCGCCACCGCCGAGTTGCCGGTGGCCAGCATCGGGTCAAGCACGATGGCGTCGCGCTCGTGCATGCTGTGCGGCATCTTGAAGTAGTACTCCACCGCCACCAGGCTCTTGGGGTCGCGGTACAGGCCGACATGGCCGACGCGCGCGCCGGGCACGACTTCGAGCATGCCGTCCAGAAAGCCCGAGCCGGCGCGCATGATGACCACGAACACCGTCTTCTTGCCGTCGATCACCGGCGCCATGGTTTTTTCAAGCGGCGTCTCGATCTCGATCAGCTGCGTGGGCATCTCGCGCGTGACCTCGTAGGCCATCAGCATGCTGATCTCGTGCAGCAGGCGGCGAAAGCTGCTCGTGCTGCGGTCTTTTTGCCGCATCAGCGTGAGCTTGTGCTGGATCAGCGGGTGGTTGATGTGGTGGACCACGGGGCCGGTCATGGGTTGTCTCCAAGCCGCCATCCGGCAGCCAATTGCAGGGTGAGTTCGGCGGCAGGAATTTCGCGGCAGCCGCTGACATTCTGGCCGGCCCACAGCGGCGAAAAATCGCTGCTGCCGCGCGCTTCGGCCGCGCCGCGCAGGGGTGCTAGCGCAGCACCCGCCGTGGGGAAGGCCGGCGCCACATCGGACATGGGCCCGAGCTCACGCATGAGGCGGTTGACGATGCCACGCGCCGGGCGGCCGGTGAAGAGATTGGTCAGCGCCGTGCGCGCAGCGTCGGGGCCTTTTAGCGCCGCCCGATGTAGCGGGCTGATGGCGGACTCAGCGCAAAGCAGATAGGCCGTGCCGACTTGCACAGCGGCCGCACCCAGTGCCTGCGCGGCAGCCACTGCCGCCGCGTTGGCGATGCCGCCGGCGGCAATAACGGGAACACGCAGCGCACGCACCAGCTGGGGCAACAGCGCGAAGGTGCCCAACTGCGTGGCCACCTCGGCATCGGGCTTGAGGAAATGCCCTTGATGGCCACCAGCTTCAAGCCCCTGCGCAATGACGGCGTCGACACCACGCTCTTGCAGCCACAGCGCCTCAGTCACCGAGGTTGCCGACGCCAGCACGCAAGCACCCCAAGACCTCACACGGGCGAGCAACGCGGGCTCGGGCAGGCCGAAGTGAAAGCTCAGCACGGGCGGGCGAAACGGCGCGATCAGCTCGGCCAGCTCGTGGCTGAAGGGCGAACGCGCGGCCGCTGCAGGCACGGCCGCAAGATCGACATCCAGTTCGCGCGCATAGGGCGCCAGTGCGGCACGCCAAAGCGATTCGCGCGCGGCGTCGGGCGCGGCGCTTTGGTGCACAAAGAAGTTGAGGTTGTAGGGCCGCGCGGCGTTGCGCAGCGTCTGCAACTCGGCCGCGATCTGTGCCGGCGACAACATCGCGCAAGGCAGCGAACCCAGCGCGCCGACACTGCTAGCGGCCAAGGTGAGCGCGCTTGTCTGCGCACCGGCCATGGGCGCCTGGATCACGGGCAGGCTGATGCCCAGCAGCTTGCACAAGGCAGCGGTGTGGTCGCTCACGGCGTGGTCGCTTGGTACCTCAGAACACCGTGCCGTCGCTGTCGATGGTCAGCGGTGGCGCGCCGCCGCGCAGCTCTTGCGCGATGGCCCTTCCGGCGGCCCAGGTGCCGCCTTCCAGGATGCATGGCAGCGGCAGCTCGGCGGCGGTCTTGCCCAGGCGCTGGCGTACGCGCGTGGCCAGCTCGTCCATCAGCGTCACCGTTAGCGCGCGCCACTCGATGATGCCTTCGTCACCCGGCTTGTGCGTGCGCGCCAGCCAGGCGGCGTTGCGCGGTTTGATGACGCCGGTGTCGAGCAACAAGCCACCGTTGCGGTACTCGGGCAGGGCCGTCAGCGCGTCCAGCCCGGTGAGCGTGACGCCCGCCCACTGCAGCGGCTCGATCAGCGAATAGGTCAACCACTGGCTGAGCTTGTGAAACGGCACCCAGCCGGCAGTGATGGGGTCGTGGCCGGGCGCGGGCACGCCACCGACTTCGTCACCCGCAAAACGGTGCGGCCAGGCGTCGCCTGCGGGCACGCCTTTGAGCTTGCCCGCACTCGCCCAGATCGGCGCGAAGGCGCGCAGCAACTCTTTGAGCAAGGTCGTGGCGCTGACTTCGCTGCGTGTCAGTCCCTGGGTGACGCGGTCGAGCACCAGGCAAGGCCGCGCCGGTGTGCCGTCGCGCGCGGCTTCGCTGTCCAGCGCCTGGCCCAGCCGCGCCAGCAGCGCGGCGCGGCCTTCGAGGCCGACCAAGGGGTTGGACGGGCTGGCCTGGAACATCGCACGCAGCGCAGCGGCGTCGATGTGTTTGAGGGTGGCCGCGTCCACACGCAGTGGCTCGGTTTTGCTGGCGGAAAACGCGCCGGCCATGAAGGCGCGAAAGCTCGCGACACCCAGGCCTTCAGAGCGGCTGTAGCTCGGTGCGGCGATCTCCATTTGTGGTGTCGTTTCGGGTGTTAGCGAAGGCGTCGGTGTGGATGTCGGCACCTCGGCTTTGGCGCCACCGATGGCCTGGTCCAGCATAGCGAGCAACTCGTTGCGCCCCTGGTGCTGCACCGGCATGGCCATGGCTGCCAGCGTGCGCCGCTCGGTGTAGCGCCACGCCGCGCCGGCGCCGGCGTCGAGCAACACGCTGATCACCGTCAGGTCGAACATCGAACGCGCGCGCTCCAGCGCAGTGGCGCCGGCCAGGGCTGCGTCAAGCTCGGCGCGGCGATCCACGCCACCGGCCTCGAAGTGGCGCCAGCGGCTGTGCAGCGGGATCACCAGGTCCGGGAAGCGCTGGCGTGTGAGCGTGGCGACGCGTTCGGCCGCATCGTCCAGACGGCTGCGGTCGATGGTGAAGAAGCTCGAACGCCGCTCGTCCACCGCGCGCGTGATGGCGGCGCAGCGCAAACGGATCGTGGCCGGGTCACGCAGGCCGCTCAATAACTCACTCAAGGCCACGCCCCTTCACACTCGCTAACTGCGATTCGGTGGGTACCGCGCCGTCGGTGAAATAGCCGGCGGCGATCTTGGCTTCCATCTCGACCTTGGCGTCGGCAGGGATCAGCTCATCAGGAATCTTCACGCGTTCACCGACCTCAATGCCGCTGCCGGTGATGGCGTCGTATTTGTCATTGCTCATGCTCACCAATCGATGAATTTTCTGGATGCCCAGCCAGTGCAGCACGTCGGGCATCAACTCCTGGAAGCGCATGTCCTGCACCCCCGCCACGCACTCGGTGCGCAAGAAATACTTGTCGGCGCTGTCGCCGCCGAGCTGGCGTTTGCGCGCGTTGTAGACCAGGAACTTGGTCACCTCGCCCAGCGCGCGGCCTTCCTTGCGGCTGTAGGCGATGAGGCCCACGCCGCCTTGCTGCGCGCCACGAATGCACTCTTCAATGGCATGCGTGAGGTAGGGCCGGCAGGTGCAGATGTCGGAGCCGAAAACATCCGAGCCATTGCACTCGTCGTGCACGCGCGCCGTCAGCTCAACCTGTGGGTTAGCCAGCGCGCGGATGTCGCCAAAGACGTAGAGCGTCTGCCCGCCGATGGGCGGCAAGAAGACTTCGAGATCGCTGCGCGTCACCAGCTCGGGGTACATGCCGCCGGTTTCTTCAAAGAGCGCTCGGCGCAGGTCACCTTCGCTCACACCAAAACGCTTGGCCACACCGGGCAGCCACCAGACGGGTTCGACGGCGACCTTGGTCACGGCGGCCGAGGCGTCGTCCATCAGGATGCGGCCGTCGACCTGCAGGCGCTGGAAGGCCAGTGCCTGCTTGATCTCGGGCAGGTGCACATGCGCCTTCGTCACCGCAATCGTCGGGCGAATGTCGTAGCCCTGCACCAGGTAGTCGGCGTAGACATGCATCACGCTGGCACCCCAGGGGTCGATCGAGACCATCTTGCTGGGGTCGACCCACTGAGGGTACGGGCCCACCAGGTCGGTGGGCGAGGTGTCGGTCAGGTCAGCGCGGTGGCCACGCGGCAGGTTGCCCGCCGCCACGGCCAGCGCGCGGTACACGCCATAGCTGCCGCTGTGCGTGCCGATCACATTACGCTGGCTGCGGTTGGCGGTGGTGCCGACGATCGGGCCACGTGTCAGTGGATCGGCCGCGCCCCAGGCCAGCGCCGGCGCGCCCGTGGTGCCCTGGCCGGGATGCGAGGTGAGGCGGATGTGACCTGCGGCACCAGGGTTCGAGCTGTCGACGGCCATGCGGGGGGTCTCCAAAGGACGGCGCAGCATACTGCCATGCACTGTCACCACTCATGAGGAGTCGCCATGCCCGCTGTGGAGATGCGCCAGGACGGCGCCGTCACCGTCATCACCCTGCACCGCCCCGAATGCCGCAACGCCGTGGACGGCCCCACCGCAGCCGCGCTGCGCGCAGCCTTCGAGACCTTCGAGTCCGACGTCAGCCAGCTCGTGGCCGTGCTGCACGGTGGCGGCGGCCACTTCTGCGGCGGCGCGGATCTGCGTGCGCTCACCGACCCCGCCCGGCGCAATGTGCTAACAAGCGACGGCAGCGGCCCCGGCCCGATGGGGCCGACACGCATGGACTTCCAGAAACCCGTCATCGCGGCGATTGAAGGCTACGCCGTGGCCGGTGGCCTGGAGCTGGCGCTGATGTGCGACCTGCGCCTGGCCGCGCGCAGCGCCGTCTTCGGCGTCTTTTGCCGGCGCTGGGGCGTGCCCTTGATCGACGGCGGCACCATCCGCCTGCCGCGCCTCATCGGCATGGGCCGCGCGCTGGACATGATGCTCACCGGGCGTGCCGTGGCCGCCGACGAGGCGCTGGCCTTCGGCCTGGCCAACCAGGTGGTCGACGACGGCCAGGCGCTGGCGGCAGCCCTCGTGCTGGCGCAGCAGATCGCCGCCTTCCCGCAGGGCTGCATGCGCGCCGACCGCGCGTCCGCCTTCGCGCAATGGCATCTGCCCATGCCCGAGGCCTTGCAGCGCGAAGGCGCCGGTGGCTTCGCTGCGGTGATGGCCGAGGGCCTGACTGGCGCCGCCCGTTTTGCCGCCGGGGCGGGGCGACATGGTCATGCGGCGTAGAGTGCCGCGAGCGGGCCAATCGCCGTACGCTGCCTACCGCAGCGCCACGACGCGGGCTCATGCTCGCGAGCAGGAGCAACGCAGCCCTTCAAGCTGGCTTGATCACCCGCGCGCCCGGCGGCGGCTCCGCCAGCGCATCCAGCGTGCGCCCCTGCTGCGCAAGCAGCGCTTCCAGCGCCGGCACCAGTGGCCCCAGTCGCGCGTCGATGGCCTCACGCACGGTGTCGACGAAGACCTGGGTCTGGCGCTCGATTTCGATGTTCAGCGCGTCGCCCTCGCGCTTGCCGGCAAACGTCGTCAGGCGCAGTGTTTCGGGGATCAGCCAGACCTCGAACCAGCCCTCGCCCTTGTGCACCTCGGCCACGGTGAGGCTGGCGCCGTTGATGGCGATGTAGCCTTTGGCGAAGATGTAGCGCATGAAGGGCGCTGGCACGCTGATGCGCAGCACATGGTTGTTCTCGGGGTTCCTAAGGCCTGAAATACGCGCCATCACATCGACATGACCCGAGAGTGGATGGCCGCCGATCTCTGCGCCGTCGCGCGCCGCGCGCTCGACGTTGACGCGGCTGCCCACGCCCAGCCCGGCCAGCGTGGTCAGCGCCAGGCTTTGCTGCATGACGTCGAAGTCGGCGCGGCCGCTCACGTCGCAGCGCGTGACGGTGAGGCACACGCCGTCCACCGCCACACTGGCGCCCACCGCCAAGCCTTCGTCGAAGCCGCGTGGGAGGGCCAACGTGAAGCTTCGCAGCCCCGGCTTGTCGCTCACCGCCACGACGCTGGCGATGCCTTGCACGATGCCCGTAAACATGGCCGCGCGACTAAGCCGTCATCACTTGAAACTCAAGCCCACCACCGGGTTGCCCGGCAGGCCTTGGTACACCACTTCCACGGCCATGCCGGCCTTGGGCGGCAGCAGCTTCGAGAACGAACCCAGGCTGATGAGATCGCCCTTTTTCATGCTGCGCCCACTGCGCGCCAGGTCTTTGGCCAGCCACACCACGGCGTTGAGCGGGTGGCCCATCACGTCGCTGCCTTTGCCGCGGTCGAGCTCGGCGCCGTCGCCTTTGACGATCGCCACCATGTCGCGCAGGTTGTTGCCGATGTCGGCGTTGCCGGCGACGCTGATCGGCGTGCCCAGCACACCCAAACGCGCGCCGACGTTGAAGGCGACGATGGCCGCGCCGTTGAGCTTGGGCGGTGCGGGCACCTGCACCACCAGGTCGGGCAGCTCGATAAAGGGAATCACCTGGTCGATAGCGCGCAGCACGTCTTCAGGCGTGTTCGCGCGGTTGATGGCTTCGTCGCTCACGCGCACCAGCAGGTCGGCCTCGAAGAGCGGGCGCGCGCCAAACGCGGCGTCGACGATGGCCGCGTTTTTCAACAGCATGGGTGCGAAGAGCATGCCCCATACCGGCGCGTCGTGTTCGAAGCGCTTTTGCACGGCCGGGTTGGTTAGCCCGGCCTTGTAGCCCACGCTCGCGCCCATCTGCGCTTGCAAGAGCTTCAGCACCTTTTCACGCGAGCACTCACCGTCGGCGCCCGACAGGCCCTCTGGGTTGACGGCTGGCTGGCGCTTGTTGTAGGCCTCCATCAATGCAGCAACTTCGGCGTCGCTCATGCAGGCGGCGCTGGCCAGGCCCGCGCTCAAAGCCGTGGCCAGCGCCACTAAAAACGGTTTGATACTCATCGTCAGCTCCTCTTGGTTGTTAGGCCATGGTGACGGCCGTGCCGCTCACGGCCACCATCATCATGCCGTTGGCTTCACCCAGCACTTCGTAGTCGAAGTCGATGCCGACGATGCCATTGGCGCCCATCTCTTTGGCCGCCGCCATCATGTCTTCCAGTGCGGCATCGCGCGCGCCAGACAGCGCGCGCTCGTACCCCCCGGCACGGCCGCCCACCACGTCGCGCACGGATGAAAAGAGATCGCGAAAGATGTTCGCGCCGATGATCGCTTCGCCGTTGACGACGCCCAGAAACTTCTGCACGCGCTGGCCTTCCACGCTGTGCGCGACGTCGGGCACCACGGTGGCGAGAAAGAAGCCGGCGTCCGACTTAGAGAACCAACCCATTGCATACCCCTGCGCGTGTGAAAGTCGCGAGGCTACACGCTGGGCGCTTCCGACTTCGCCACCCGCCGCTCCCGCCTGTGCCGTGTAAGACTGCAGGCGCTGGCGCGACCTTGCACGTCACGCGACCGGAGCCGCCCATGAAGTACGTCTCGATGCTGCTTTGCCTTCTTGCCCTGCTGGCCGCCTGCGGTGGTGGCGACCCGGCACCCGACGCCCAGGCCGCAGCGGTGCGCGAGCAACCCAGCGCCAAGGCGCAAGCCACCCCTGCACCGCCCGAGTTGCTGCTCAGCACCAGCCTGCTCTTGGACTGGGCGGAATTGACCTACCCGACGCTGTTTCCCGGCCACAAGCCCAACCTCACGCTGGCACCCTACGAATACCGCCATTACCCAGAAACCGGCAATTACGTAGGGGTGGCGGGGGAGGATGTCTACATCCTGGGCCCCGTCAGCAACCAGGAATTGCGCCGCGTCGGTGCGGTGGAAGACTTTCGATGCCGCGTGCTGCCGTCAAGCTGCGTTGCCACCGACTACCCACGTGCCGGGTGGACGGCCAGCCTGAGCACGCTGCAACATGGCGTGTCGGGCACCGTCACCATCATCGACGAGCGCACGCTGCGCATCACTGGCTTCAATTACGACGGCGGTGGGCCACGCGTCTACGCCTACGTCGGCGCCAGCAACACCAACAGCAGCTTCACCTCGGGCCTGCCCATCGGCGCGCAACTCCAGAGTCGGCGCTATGTGAACGAAACGATTGAGCTGCAACTACCCAAAGGGCAGACGCTGGATGAGCACACTGCCGTGTCGATCTGGTGCGTCGAGTTCCGCGTCAATTTTGGGTCGGGCGTGTTTGCATCACCAAAGACTTGAGGACGAGGCGCAGCCGCCCTCACGTCGCCACCGCGAACACCTCCACCGCCACGGTCTTGCCCTTGAACATCACAGGCCCCAACGCGTCGAGTTTGAAGCGCTCGCCCAGGTCGGCATGCGCGGCGCCGTCGATCAGGATGGCGCGGCCGCTGACCTTGGTGTGCGCCTCCAGCCGCGCGGCCAGGTTCACCGTGTCGCCGATGCAGGTGTAGGTGGCGCGCGCTTGCGTGCCGGTGTAGCCAGCCACCATCTCGCCGGTGGCGATGCCGATGCCGATGGCAATCAATGGCTTGCCTTCACTCTGGCGCTCGGCGTTGAAGAGGCCGATCAGCTCGATCATCTCCAGCGCCGCACGTACCGCCGCCGCACTGTGGTCGGGCAAGGCCAAGGGCGCGCCGAAGATGGCCATCAGCCCGTCACCCACCATCTGGTTGACCACGCCGCCGTGGCCGGTGATGGCCTCGAACATCAGCGTGTAGTAGGTGTTCAGCAGCTCGATGGTTTCGTCGGGCGACTGCTGCTCCACCAGTGTGGTGAAGCCGCGGATGTCGCTGAACATCACGCTGGCCAGCACGTGGCGCCCGCCTAGCGCGAAGCCCGACTGCTGCATGTCTAAGGCCACCTCGGAGGTGGCAAAGCGCCGCACCAATTCCTTCTGCTGGTCGCGCAGGCGCTTCTTCTCCAGGCTGGCATTGATGCGCGCCTTCAGCAGCACGGCGTTGATGGGCTTGGCCAGGTAGTCCTCGGCACCAAGCTCGATGCAGCGCACGATGCTTTCCACGCCTTCCACCGACGAGGTGACGATGACGGGCAGGTCACGCAACTGCACGTCGAGCTTCAGGCGTTCGAGCACGGCAAAGCCGTCGAGCTCGGGCATCTCGATGTCCAGCAGCAGCAAGTCAAAAGGCTCGCGCGCCAGCATCTCCAGTGCCACGCGGCCGTTCTCGGCCGTGGCCACGCGGTGGCCTTGCAGCTCCAGGCTGCGTGTGAGCAAGAGGCGGTTGACCTTGTTGTCGTCAGCGACAAGAAGGCGCGATGACTCAGCCATGGCTGAGTGCTCGCAAGGCTTCGGCGGCGCGTGTGTACGCTGCTTCAAGCGTTAGCAATGGCGCGTCGCTAGTAGGGATGCTGCCGAGTTCGAGCGCGCGCGCCAGCGCGGCAAGCTCGGTCGCGCCGAAGGTCTGGCTGTTGCTCTTGAGCGAGTGTGCGGCGCGGCGGAAGCGGTCGACCGCGCCTTCGGAGCGTGCCGCCCACAGCTCGGCCAGCATCTCAGGGGCTTCTTCAAGGAAGGTGCCCACCAGCTCGGCGGCGAACTCTGCGCCTGCCGTGTCTTGCAGCTCGTTGAAGGCGGCGGGGTCGATGGTCTGTGTCGTCATGGGGCGTCCCAGGTGCGTCCTTGGTGCGATGCCGTGCAGTGTGCTTTGCGCGAGACGAGTCTACCGGCGCGGCCGGCTTGCTTGTCGATGGCGCTACAGTGCCGCGCCATGAACGACCCTGCATTGGGCGGCTTGTCGGCGCAAGACACCGCCGTGCTCTTGGAGGTGACGCGGCGCCTGGCCGCGCCCTTTGACTTGCTGAGCATGCTCACCGAGGTCACCGCCGCCGCGCAGCAGGTGCTCAAGGCCGAGCGCGCATCGATCTGGCTGCACGACCCCGCGCGCGGCGAGCTGGTGCTGAAGGTGGCCAGCGATATTCACGACATCCGCGTGCCCGTGGGCGCGGGCCTGGTCGGCGCCTGCGCACGCGACCGCCACATGATCAACGTACCCGACTGTTATGCCGACGGGCGCTTCGACGCCAAAGTCGACCGCGATTCGGGCTATCGCACGCGCTGCGCACTGACGCTGCCTTTGATCGACCACCGTGAAGCGCTGGTGGGGGTGATGCAGGTGCTCAACCGCGCCGATGGCGTCTTTGACCGCGGTGACGAAATACTGGCCGGAGCACTTGCCGCGCAATGCGCCGTGGCCTTGCAGCGCGTGCAGATGACGCAGGCGCTGCTTGAGGGCGAACGGCTGCGCCAAGAGCTTGACATGGCGCGCACGGTGCAGATGGCCACGCTGCCCGCGCGTATGCCCGAGCTGCCCGGCTACGACGCCTTCGGCTGCTTTGTGCCGGCCAACGAAACCGGCGGCGACACCTTTGATTTGGCGCTGCTGCCCGGTGCTAACGGGGCAAGTGAGCGGCTCCTTGTGGTGCTGGGTGACGCCACCGGCCACGGCATCGGCCCGGCGCTGTCGATCACGCAGATGCACGCCATGCTGCGCCTGGCCTTCCGCTTGGGTGCCAGCCTGGAAGCGGCCTTTACCCAGGTCAACGATCAGCTGGAGGAGACACTGGCCGACGACCGTTTCATCACCGCCTTCATCGGCCTGCTCGACCCGCAGCTGCACCGGCTGCACTACGTCTGCGCCGGCCAAGGCCCGGTGCTGCACTACCAGGCGGCCACCGGTGGCTTTGCGCGCTGCGCGCCGACCAGCTTTCCGCTGGGCGCCATGGCGCTCTTTGAGCCGGCCGTGGCGGCGGCCATCGATATGCAAGCCGGCGATGTGCTGGTGCTGCTGTCGGACGGCATCTACGAGCAACACCGCAGCGATGGCCAGATGTTTGGCGAAGCCCGGGTCGAGCGACTGGTGGCCGCGCACGGCAGGGCCACCATGGCCGAGCTTGGCGCCGCGCTCCTGGCCGAGCTGCGCGCGTTCGCGCCGGACACGGCGCAAGAAGACGATGTCACGGTGGTGCTGCTCAAACGCAGCGCGCTTGGCAGCGGCCACGCGCGCAGCTTCGAGCGCCGACTTGCGGCCCTTGCAGACGTCTTTGCCTTCAGCGCTGCAAGCCACGCCGCCTTGGGCCTGGACGCCGGGTTTCTACCGGCCATGGACTTCGTGCTCGAAGAGCTTTTCACCAACATGATCAAGTACAGTGCCAGCGCAAAGCCCGTCTACATAGAGATCAAGCGCTGGCGCGGCGGCTTTGAGCTGACGCTCGAAGAGCTGGATGTTGATGAGTACGACATCACCGCACGCCCCCCCGTTGACACCACGCTGGCGCTTGAGCAGCGCCAGCCCGGCGGACTTGGCTTGCACCTGATCACGCAGATGACGGACAACTTCGAGTACCGCTATTTCCCCGACGCGCGGCGCGCGCGCATCACGATCCAAAAGGCTGCGCCCACGCAGTGACCAGGCACCATGTTGAAAATCGAGTTCACCGCCCCGGACATCGTGGCCCTGCAAGGCCGGCTTGATGCCGCGCAGGCCGCCGCAGCGCAGACGGCGCTGGACGGCACGCAGGGCGTCGTCACGCTCGACTGCCACGCGCTGGAGTACATCGCCAGCGCCGGCCTGGGCGTGCTGCTGAAGACGCAAAAGCGCCTCAAAGGTAGCGGCGGCAAGCTGCGCTTGACGGGACTCAACCGCCATGTGCACGACGTCTTCACCTACGCCGGTTTCGACAAGCTGTTCGAGATCGAACGCGCGGTGTAGCCCTTCTTTTCTGCGCCGCTCCAACTTTTGCATCGGCCGCGTGTAATTGTGGAGAGTGATGACGATGACACGCTGCTTGAACGCTACCGCTGCGGCGACCGCGAGGCTTTTGCCGAGCTCGTGGTGCGCTACCGCAAGCCCATTTACAACGCCGCGTTCTGGATCCTGCGGCGCAGTGAAGACGCCAGCGACATCACACAGATCGTGTTTCTCAAAGTGATGGAGCGGCTGGATGACTACAACCCGCAGTACAAGTTCTTCAGCTGGCTCTACCGCATCGCGGTCAACGAGGCGCTCAACTTTCAGCGCCGCCATGGCCATGAAGACGCGCTGCCCGACGACTTTGATGCCCTTGACCCTGCCGCCGCCCCGCCCGAGCAGCAGCTCGACCAAGCACAGCGTGCGCGCCAGCTGCAAGTGGCCATGATGCGCATGTCTGTCAACGACCGCACCGTGCTGACCATGCGCCACTTTGCCGAGCTCAGCTACGACGACATGGCGCAGGTCCTGCAGCTGGATGTGAAGACCGTCAAGTCGCGCTTGTTCGACGCACGCTCGCGCTTGCGTGGCCTGCTGGCCAAGCAAGGCATGCATTGACATGAACACCTACGCCACCACCGAACTGATGCACTTGGTGCTTGACGGCGAAGCCGCGCCCGAGCAGGCGCAGGCGCTGCAGCAGCAACTGGCCAGCAGCCAGGCGATGCGCGACGAGTTCGCCGCACTGCAAGCCCTCTTTCAAGATTTCGCGTCGGTGCCGCAGCGCCACCCGCCCGAAGGGCTGGTGCATGCGGTGATGACGGCGGTGAACGCGCCCAAAACTCATGAGCACGACGACGACCAACTTTCGGATGCGCCGCGTGTATTTGGATCAGACCTCCGAGACAAACACTCGGAGACCGAGGCAAGCCTCCATCGGATCCCCCGATCGGAGCCAACGTGGAGAAGGACTGACATGAACAAGATGTGGATCGGTGGTGGTATCGCAGCTGTCGCAGTGGTGTTGGTGGCGCAGTTCGGTTTCAACAGCAAGCCCGACGAGAAGGCCGTCAGCGGCACCATCGTGCCAGCAGATCGCTACCGCGCGCCGCAGGCCACGGGCGCGGACATCAAGGTCGGCGCGCCCACGGCCGGCACCACCGGCGCGGCCACGGCCACGGCGCCGGCTGAGTCGACCAACAACGCGGCGCAGAACAGTTCAGCGCAGAACAGCTCGGCACAGAACAGCGCAGCGCAAAACAGCGCGGCGCAGGCCAACTCGTCGCAAAACAACGCGGCGCAAAACAGTGCCGCGCAGAACAGTTCAGCGCAGAACAGTTCGGCGCAGAACAATGCAGCGCAGAACAGCGCGGCCCAAAACAGCTCAGCTCAAAACAGCGCTGCGCAAAACGCTGCCGCCATGGCCAATGCCGCGCAGAACAGCGCTGTGCAAGACAAAGCCAAGATGGCTAATTCAGCGCTGAATAACGCCGCCCAACACAGCGCAGCGCAAAACAGCTCGGCCCAGAACAGCGCCGCCCAAAACAGCGCCGCACAGAACGCCGCCGCCTTGGCCAACGCAGCGCAAAACGCCGCCGCGCAAGACAAGGCCGGGCGCAAGTGATGCCTGACTGGCGCAGCTAGCCGCGCCGCATTGCGGCGCGCTGAAGCGATACTCCACACCGCCGGGCCTGCCCCGGCGGTTTGCTTTTTTGGCATCGAGCATCGTGATGGATCGGCCCGTGAAAACACTGCGCCTCAAGTTGATGTGCCTGCTGGCGGCCTGTCTGCCCGCCCTGGCGCCCGCCCAAGACAGCAACCCGCTGGGCATGTCCTACGTGCAAACCAGCGACTTGCAGCTGATCTACTTCGAGTCACTGGGCTACCTGGTGCCGCACAGCGTGCGCACCTTCACCAACGCGATCGCCTGGCAGCGGCGCATGTTGGGCTGGGTGCCGTCGCAGCGCACGGGCGTGCTGCTCAAGGACTTCGCCGACTACGGCAACGCCAGCGCCTGGGCCGCGCCGCGCAACACCGTCTTCGTCGATGTCGCGCCGCCCTCGCTGGCGTTCGAGACCGGTTCCACCGCCGAGCGCATGTACTCGCTGATGAACCACGAGCTCGTACACGTGGCCACCAACGACCACGCCGCTGCGCAAGACCGCTTCTGGCGCGGCCTCTTCGCCGGCAAGGTCGCACCCCATTCCGCCAACCCCGAGTCGCTGCTGTACGGCTACCTCACACTGCCGCGCTTTCACGCGCCGCGCTGGTACCTCGAAGGTAGTGCTGTGTTTCTGGAGACGTGGATGGGCGGCGGCATCGGCCGCGCCCAGGGCGGCTACGACGAGATGGTGTTCCGCGCCAAGGTGCGTGACGATGCGCGCTTCTACGACGCGCTGGGCCTGGTCTCGCGCGGCGTCATGGTTGACTTTCAAGTCGGCGTCAACGCCTACCTTTACGGCACGCGCTTTTTCACCTGGCTGGCCTACGCCCACACGCCGCAAAAAGTGCTGCGCTGGCTCAGGCGCGATGAAGACAGCCAGCGCCACTACGCCGCGCAATTCGAGTATGTCTTCGGCTTGCCGCTGGCGCAAGCCTGGCAGGACTGGATCAAATTCGAGCGCGGCTTCCAGCGTGCCAACCTGGAGCGCGTGCGCGCGCAGCCGATCACGCCCTACCGCGCGCTCAAGGGCAGCGCCATGGGCTCAATCTCGCGCACCTACCTCGACGCCGCCAGCGGCACGCTGTACGGCGCGTTTCGCTCGGCCGGCGTGCTTGAACATGTCGGCGCGCTGAGCATCCACGACGGCAGCACCAAGCGCCTGGTCGACATCAAACGCGGCATGCTGTATCGCGTCAGCGCGCTGGCGTTTGACGCCGCCGGCGGCACGCTTTTCTTCACCAACGACAACCACGCCATGCGTGACTTGATGGCGCTGGACCTGAAGAGCGGCCAGCAGCGTTTGCTGATGGAGAACGCGCGCATCGGCGAGATCGTTTTCAACCCCGCCGACCGCAGCCTCATGGGCGTGCGCCACCACAACGGCATCGCCTCGCTGGTGCGCATCCCCCACCCCTACACCGAGTGGCAACTGGTGCACGAGTTTCCCTACGGCGTGGTGCCGTCGGACCTGGACATCTCCGCCGACGGCGCGCGCCTGGCCGCGTCGGTGAGCGAGGTCAACGCCGACCAGTTTGTGCGCGTGTGGGAGCTGGCCGCGCTGCAAGCCGGCCAGCTCAAGCCCTTGAGCGAATTCCGCTTCGGCCAGTCGGTGCCCGAGAGTTTTGTGTTCTCGCGTGATGGCCGCTACCTGTACGGCAGCAGCTACTACACGGGCGTGTCCAACATCTTTCGCTATGAAGTGGCCACGGGCGCCGTCGAAGCCGTCTCCAACGCCGATGTCGGCTTCTTCCGCCCGCTGGAGATGATCGACGCGCAAGGCAAAACCACGCTGCTGGTGCAGGCCTACACCGGTGCCGGTTTTGTGCCGGCGGTGATTGCCGCGCAGCCGCTCAAAGACGTGAGCGCCATCAAGTTCCTGGGCAGCGAGCTCATCGCCAAACACCCCGAGTTGGCGAGCTGGCAGGTGCCGCCCGCCAACACGGTGGACGCCGACGCGCAGATCACCGAGCGCGGCATCTACCACCCGCTGTACCAGCTGCGCCTGGCCAATGCCTACCCGGTCTTGCAGGGCTACAAGAGTGCCGCCGGGCTGGGCCTGCGTGTCAACTTTGAAGACCCGATCCGCTTCGCCAGCGTGAGCGTCACGGCGGCCGTAACGCCCAGCACGGGCGACCTGCCCGGCAGCCAGCGCGGCCACCTTGACGTGAGCGCGCGCTACCTGGGCTGGCGCGCCGGGCTGGCGTGGAACAAGTCTGACTTTTACGACCTCTTCGGCCCCACCAAACGCAGCCGCAAAGGCCTGGCGCTGCGCCTGGGCTACGACCACTTCATCATCTACGACGACCCGCGCAAGCTCGAACTGGTGAGCGACCTCGCGCACTTCAGCCAGATCGACACCTTGCCCGACGCGCAAAACGTTGGCAGCGGTTTCACGCGCCTGAGCACCGCGCAGGTCAAGCTCAACTTCACCGACCTGCGCCGCTCGCTCGGCGCCGTGGACGACGAAAGCGGCGTGACCTGGACGCTGGGCCTGAGCCTGTCGCGCGCCGGAACGCAAACGTCGGCACTGCTGCGCGGTGGGGTGGATGTCGGCATGGCCTTGCCCTGGGCGCACGCCTCGCTGTGGTCGCGCACGGCGGCTGGCCTGACTGAGGGCCAGCGCAGCGACGCCATGGCGGGCTTCTACTTCGGCGACTTTGGCAACAACGTGGTCGACAACGGCCCCGTCAAGCGCTACCGCGAAGCCGAGTCGCTGCCCGGATTCGCCATCAACCGCGTCAGTGCGCGCCGCTACGCACGGCAGATGGTGGAGTTGACGCTGCCGCCCTGGGTCTTCGAGTCGGCCGGCGTGCCGGGCTTTCATGCCACATGGCTGCGCCCGGCGCTCTTTGCCACCACGCTGTGGACGCAGGGCACGCCGGCGGTGGCGGGGCCCGCGTCACAGCGGCGTTATGCATCGCTGGGCGGCCAGCTCGACCTGCGCCTGGCCACCTTGCACTGGTACGAAATGATGCTGTCGGCGGGCTTTGCCACCGGCTATGAAGGCTCACGGCGCAGCGGCCAGCAGTGGATGCTGTCCTTGAAGGTGATGTAGCCCCGACCCGATGCCGCCGCTGCTGATGCCCTTGTTCGTGGCCGTGTTGCCGGTGCTGTGCCTGCTGGCCGCGCTGCTGGCGCTGGACAGCTACAAGCTGGTGGGGCTGCGCTGGGTCGTGGCGGTGATGGCCGCCGGCGCCGTGGTCGCGGGGCTGACCTACCTGCTCAACGGCGGCTTGCTCACGGTGCTGGCCATCGACCTGGCCAGCTACTCACGCTACGTCGCCCCCGTGACCGAAGAGCTGCTCAAGGGCCTGGTCATTGCGCTCTTGCTGCGCAGCCATCGCATCGGCTTTGGTGTCGACGCGGCGATCTACGGCTTCGCGCTGGGCGCTGGTTTTGCGGTGGTCGAGAACATCTACATCGTGCATCTGGCGCGCGACGCCGAGATGGTGACCTGGGTCGTGCGTGGCTTCGGCACGGCCTTGATGCACGGCGGCGCCACCGCCCTCTTCGCCGTGCTCGGGCTGATCATGCTCGAGCGCCACCCGCGCGCGCGCTTGCGCGCCTTCGTGCCGGGGCTGGCCGCAGCGGCGCTGCTGCACTCGGGTTTCAACCACTTGAGCCCCCTGCCGATGTGGGCCACGCTGGCCATGCTGCTGGTGCTGCCGCCGGTGATGGCGCTGGTCTTCGCGCGCAGCGAGCAGCACACGCGCGACTGGCTGGGCCTGGGCTTTGACAGCGACATGCGGCTGCTCGAACTCATCAACTCTGGCGACTTGCCGGCCTCACCCATGGGCCAGTACCTGCACACGCTGCGCGGCAGGATCCAAGGCCCGCTGCTGGCCGACATGCTGTGCTACGTGCGCCTCTACACCGAGTTGTCGCTGCGCGCCAAGGGCCTGCTCATGATGCGCGAGAACGGCTTCGAGGCCGAGCCCGACGCCGACGCGCAGGCCATCCTCGAAGAACTAGGCTACCTTGAGCGCAGCATCGGCCTCACCGGTTTGCAAGCGCTGCGCCCGCTGCTGCGCATGAGCCACAAAGACCTGTGGCAGTTGTTTGCGTTGAAGCGGGGGTGACGGGCATGCATGGCGCGCCCGGGATGCAACCCCCATGCCGGGCGCACCGCATGCGGCTCGAACCCCCTGCCTCGCCCCAGTGTCAGGCCGGGTGAGCCTGGAGCAGCGCCGCCACCAGCGCATCCACCCGAATCGGCTTGGTCACGTAGTCGTCCATGCCCGCGGCCAGGCACGCCTCGCGGTCGCCCTGCATGGCGTTGGCGGTCATGGCGATGATGCGTGGCCTCTTGTGTGGCTTCCACTTGGACGTTATTCGCCGTGACGCTTCCAGGCCATCCATCTCGGGCATCTGCACGTCCATCAGCACCACGTCGTAGGTTTGGCGCTGTATGCACTCGATGGCCTCGATGCCGTTGCTGGCCAGGTCGGCGCGGTAGCCCATTTGCTGCAAGAGACGCATGGCGAGCTTTTGGTTCACGACGTTGTCTTCGGCTAACAAGATACGTAAGGGGTGGCGGCTGGCCATCTGCGCGTCCATCCTGGGCTTGGCGGCTTCGGCGACCTTGGGCGCCTGGCCGGCCAGCAATGTGACCAGC
>JANMMH010000676.1:0-2996 GCA_031373055.1 Rubrivivax sp.
ACGATGCTGGCGAACATGCCGCTGGCCATCTGCTGGGGCACGGTGGCGCGCACCCAGGCGTCGCTGACTTTGGTTTGGGCGGTGGCCATCTGGCTGCTAAGGGCAAACGCGGCAAGTGCAGTGAGAGCTAGGCGGACGTGAAGGGTGGACATGCTGACTCCCAGTGCTGAAGGCCCGCATGGTAGCCAGCCCTGCCGATAATGCCGCCATGGCCATCCAGACAGACGACTTTGCCGCCCCCGCCGCACGCGTGCTCAGCGCCGTGGCCACCACACCCAACGAAGAAGCCATCGAGCGCGCGCTGCGCCCCAAGGGCCTGGCCGAGTACGTGGGCCAGGCCAAGGCGCGCGAACAGCTGGAGATCTTCATCGGCGCGGCCAAGCTGCGCGCCGAAGCGCTGGACCATGTGCTGCTGTTCGGCCCGCCCGGACTGGGCAAGACGACGCTGGCGCACATCCTGGCTGCCGAGCTCGGCGTGAACCTGCGCCAGACCTCGGGCCCGGTGCTGGAAAAGCCCAAGGACCTGGCGGCGATCCTGACCAATCTCGAAAAAAACGACGTGCTCTTCATCGATGAAATCCATCGCCTGAGCCCGGTCGTTGAAGAGATCCTCTACCCCGCGCTGGAGGACTACCAGATCGACATCATGATCGGCGAAGGCCCGGCCGCGCGCTCCATCAAGCTCGACCTGCAGCCCTTCACGCTGGTGGGTGCGACCACCCGCGCGGGCATGCTCACCAACCCGCTGCGCGACCGCTTTGGCATCGTGGCGAGGCTGGAGTTCTACAGCGCCGAAGAGCTCACGCGCATCGTTACGCGCTCGGCCGGTTTATTGAACGTACCCACCGACGCCGCCGGCGCGATGGAGATCGCCAAGCGCTCACGCGGCACGCCGCGCATCGCCAATCGGCTGCTGCGCCGCGTGCGTGATTACGTGCAGGTCAAAGGCCGTGGCCACATCGACGCCGTCATGGCCGACCTGGCCTTGAAGATGCTCGACGTCGACCCGCTCGGGCTGGACGTGATGGACCGCAAGTTGCTCGAAGCGGTGATCCACCGCTTTGACGGTGGGCCGGTGGGGCTGGAGAACGTTGCCGCGGCCATCGGCGAAGAAGCCGGCACGATTGAAGATGTGATCGAGCCTTATCTCATTCAGCAGGGCTACATGCAGCGCACGCCGCGTGGGCGCATCGCCACCGCCGCAGCCTACCGCCACCTGGGGCTACTGCCACCCGCACCGAGCGGGCAGCTCTTCGACGACGGCGCCTGAGCGCTCAGCCGATCTGGTGGGAGACCGTGGTCTCGTTGGTGTAGTTCTCGCCGCCTGTGCCGTTGACTTCGGTCGCGCCGTCGGTGGGGCAGGCGTTGTTGCCCTTGATGACCAGGAAGTTCTGGTTGTTCAAACCAATGTTGGCCTTGAGGTAGGCGTAGGGGTGCTCGGCGTTGTCGATGGCGGTGACGGTGGTGCCTGAGGTGATCCACACATAGCCGTTGAGGTTGTAGTCCTCGGAGTAGCGGCAGACCTTGAAGGTCGCGGCCGTGCTGCCCACCGTCCAGCCCGCGGGCACCAGCATGCTGCGCCCGGTCCAGGCCATCACGCCGCCCATGTCACGCGGGTAGATCACGCAGGTGTAGGCGACGAAGCGCTCGCCCAGGTCCGACAAGCCCGTGATCGACGCCGCCGGCAGGTTGACATGCGGGGCCACACCCGCAGCAGTAAGCGCGGTGGCCACGGGCACGACGGCGGTGATGAAGGTGCTGGTCACCGTTTGCACGGTGTTGTTGTTGGTCTGCGACCAGTTCACCGGCGTCGCGAAGCGCACGGTCTTGCTCTGCTGGGTGCCGCAGTCGGGCGCGGTGTAGCCCGTGGTGACCACGGCCTGCGCTGCCGTGGGCCATGCGGCGGCGGCGAGTTGCGCCGTGGTGCCCACCGTGCCCGTTGCGGGTGTGGTCGCGTCCAGGTCGATGCGCATCGACAGCGCCTGCGGGGCGTCGTTCGGGGAGCCGGCATCGGGTGTGCTGCCGACCGAGAAGCGCACATGGCCGCTGAGCAGCAAGCCATTCACGCTGGTGCATCCCGCGCTGGCGAGATCGGCCGTGCCGAGCTGGGCCGTGGCCAGGCTGGTGGACACCGCCGTGCACTTGCTGGTGATGGCGCCGGTGTCGTTGTTGAAGACGAAGGCCAGCGCTCCACTGGCATCGGGCTTGAAGACGCTGGTGCCGTCACCCAGGTCTTTGGCCGGGATGGGCACACGCAGGTCGCGCCCCAGTGGGTCTTTGATGGGCGAGCCACTCGGCGGGATCGACAGCGCGGCGGCAAAACGCGGGTCGTTGCCGTTGATGACGGAGCGCAGCACGGCTTGCTGGTCAACGTTGTTGCGGTCCTTCCAGGCCACTGTGATGCGGATGTCCTTCATGCCGGCTTGCGCGCTGGTGGTCACCGACTGCGTCAAGGTGTAGGCCGTGTTGGTGGCGGTGGAGACGGCGCTGGCCAGCACGGTCTTGGCCGCCGCAGCGTCGACCACACCGGTGTTGTAGGCCAGGTTGTTGGCCACCGTACCATCGCTGGCCAGGGTGCCGAAGGCGCGCAGGTTCTCCATGTTCTCTTGCGCGATGCGCACGGCTTCGCTGCGCTGCTTGGAGACGTCGGAGTTGGCACGCAAACGCGACTGCATAACCACGAAGGAGAGCAGGCCCAGGGCCGCCACCACCAAGGTAATGAGGGCTTCCAGGATGGAGATACCGCGCGATCGTTTGTGCTTCATGAAGGTAGCCTCCGGTAGATCACGAGATCAGAAGTCGCGCCAGCTGCCGGGCACGCGCACGTAGGACGACTGGTCAAAGCGCAGGCGAGTCAAGACACGCGGGTCGTAGTAGTAGTCGGGCGTGCCGTTGCCGGTGTAGTTGCCCTCGGAGATGGCCGCACCTTGCAGCAGCGCGCCGCCGCCGCCGGTGTTGTCCCAGGTGATCGCAGCGCTGTAGAACACGCCGAAGAT
>JANMMH010000711.1:0-13432 GCA_031373055.1 Rubrivivax sp.
GCCCTGGCCGTCGGCCCCTGTGCAATTGAGCGACTTGGCCAGGATGCGCGAGACGGTGGTCTTGCCGATGCCGCGCGTGCCGGTGAAGAGGTAAGCGTGGTGCAAACGGCCGCTTTGCAAGGCGTTGCTCAGCGCACGCACCACTGGCTCCTGGCCGACCATCTGGCCGAAGTTGAGGGGGCGGTATTTGCGTGCGAGGACCAGGCTGCTCATAGGCGGCGCATTCTACGGACGCGACCTCCGCGCCATCAGCGCGCACTGCTTGGGGCGCTGCGATGGCTGCCGGATGCTATCGATGCCATTGACGTAGTTGCGTTGATCCAGCGGCGGCAACTCTTTAAATTGGCGGCCTCAACGTCACCCCATCACGCAAGGAAAGACACGATGACAGCGCCAAGCAAATGCCCGTTCGCCAGCAGCACAGGCAGCCACACCATCACCGGCGCCGCGAGCAACGCCGCCTGGTGGCCGAACCAGTTGAACCTGAAGATGCTGCACCAGCAGTCCGCCCTGTCCAACCCCATGGGCGAGGCATTCGACTACGCCCAGGCCTTTAAAACGCTGGACCTGGACGCTGTGATCAAAGACCTCACGGCCTTGATGACGGACTCGCAATCCTGGTGGCCGGCCGACTACGGCCACTATGGCCCGTTCTTCGTGCGCATGACCTGGCACGCGGCAGGCACCTATCGCATTGCGGATGGCCGTGGCGGCGCGGGTACCGGCGGGCAGCGCTTTGCGCCGCTCAACAGCTGGCCCGACAACGGCAACCTGGACAAGGCTCGCCGCCTGCTCTGGCCCATCAAGCAGAAGTACGGGCGCGCCTTGTCGTGGGCCGACTTGTCGGTGCTGACAGGCAACGTCGCAATGGATTCGATGGGCTTCAAGACCTTCGGCTTTGGCGGCGGCCGGCCCGACATCTGGGAGCCTGAAGACGCCATCTACTGGGGCCCGGAAACGCAGTGGCTGGGCGACGAGCGCTACCGCGGTGACCGTGAACTGGCCAACCCGCTGGCTGCCGTGCAAATGGGCCTGATCTACGTCAACCCCGAAGGCCCGAACGGCAAACCCGACCCACTGGCTTCGGCGCGTGACATCCGCGAAACCTTTGCGCGCATGGCGATGAACGACGAAGAAACCGTGGCACTCATCGCTGGTGGCCACACCTTCGGCAAGTCTCACGGCGCGGGCGACCCGGCCCAGGTTGGCCGCGAGCCCGAGGGCGCAGGCATTGAAGAGCAAGGCCTGGGCTGGAAGAACAGCCTGGGCAGTGGCAAGGGTGTGCACACCATCACCAGCGGCATTGAAGGAGCCTGGACACCCAACCCCACCAAGTGGGACCACGGCTACTTCGAGACGCTCTTCGGCTACGAGTGGGAGCTCACCAAGAGCCCCGCTGGCGCCCACCAGTGGAAGCCCAAAGACCCCGCCGCCGCGACGGCGGTGCCCGACGCGCACGACCCCAGCAAGCGCCACGCGCCCATGATGACCACGGCCGACATGGCGCTACGCTTGGACACGGCGTACGAGGCGATTTCGCGCCGCTTCTTGCAAGACCCGAAAGCGCTGCATGACGCCTTTGCGCGCGCCTGGTTCAAGCTGACGCACCGCGACATGGGGCCGCGTGCGCGCTACCTCGGCAAGTTGGTTCCGAAGGAAGCGCTGATCTGGCAGGACCCGATTCCCGACGTCGACCACGTGCTGGTCGACGCGCAGGACATCGCGGCACTGAAGGCCAGCGTGCTTGCCAGCGGCCTGTCGGTGTCGCAGTTGGTCAGCACCGCGTGGGCGTCGGCGGCGAGCTTTCGCGGCAGCGACAAACGCGGTGGCGCCAATGGCGCGCGCATTCGCCTGGCGCCGCAAAAGGACTGGGAGGTCAACCAGCCTGCTGAGTTGGCGGGCGCGTTGAGCAAGCTCGAAGTCATCCAGACCGCGTTTAACGCGGCGCAGACTGGCGGCAAGAAAGTCTCGCTGGCCGATCTCATCGTGCTGGGCGGCTGTGCAGCCGTCGAGGCCGCCGCGAAGAAGGCCGACGTCGACATCCAGGTGCCGTTTGCGCCAGGCCGCATGGACGCCACGCAAGCCCAAACCGACGTCGAGTCCTTCGCCGCGTTGGAGCCCACCGCCGACGGCTTTCGCAACTACGTGCGCAAGGAGCGCGAGGGCGCGGCGCCTGAGCTGCTGCTCGACCGCGCAAACCTGCTGACGCTGACGGCGCCGGAGATGACGGTGTTGATCGGTGGCCTGCGCGTGCTGGGCGCCAACGTCGGGCAAGCGTCGCACGGCGTCTTCACGCAGCGCCCTGAAGTGCTGAGCAACGACTTCTTCGTGAACCTGCTCGACATGGGTACGACCTGGCAGAAGTCGGCCACGAGCGAGGGCGTGCTGGATGGCCGCGACCGCGCGAGCGGCGCAGCTAAGTGGACGGCCACCGTGGTCGATCTCGTCTTCGGCTCCAACTCGCAGCTGCGCGCCATTGCCGAGGTCTATGCCGCCAGCGATGCGCAGCAGACGTTTGTCCACGACTTCGTGGCGGCGTGGGACAAGGTGATGAATCTCGACCGCTACGAGTTGGCGTGAACGTGGCGCGGGGTGCCGGGGCACGCCGCCGATAATCCTGCGCCATGTCCTCCGTCCAGCCCAACTCCCCCACGCCTTTGAGCTACGAACAGTCGGGTGTGGTCTACGACCTCATCGACCCGCTCAAAGTCGCCGCACAGCACGCGGCGGCAGCCACCGCCGTGAACCTGGCGCTGCATGGCTTCAGCGAAGTGGTGGCGTCCCGTGGCGAGTCGGCGTACGTCATCGATGTCGGTCCGTTTTACCTGGCCAGCATCGTGGAATGCCTTGGCTCCAAAGCGCTGGTGGCCGACGAGATGCAGCGCCTCACCGGCCGCAGCTACTACGCCGGCATCGCGCAAGACACGCTGGCCATGGCCATCAACGACCTCATCACCGTCGGCGCCACGCCGCTGGTGGTGCAGGCGTATTGGGCTGCGGGCGGCAGTGAGTGGTTCGCCGACAAGGAACGCTCGCTCGCCCTGGTGCAGGGCTGGAAGACGGCGTGCGACGCCTGCGGTGTGGCTTGGGGTGGCGGCGAGACGCCGGCGCTGGCGGGCATCGTGGCCGACGGGCGCATCGACCTCGCGGCCTCGTGCACCGGCATCGTCAACCCGAAGTCGCGCCTGTCGCTGGGCGCAGCGCTGACGCCGGGTGACGCCATCGTGCTGCTCGGCTCTAGCGGCATCCACGCCAATGGCCTGAGCCTGGCGCGCAAGCTCGCCGAACGGTTGCCGCAGGGTTACCTCACGCCGCTGCCTGACGGGGTGACGTTTGGTGACGCGCTGCTCGCGCCAACCACGCTCTATTCACCCGTCACCGAAGCGCTGTTCCGCGCCGGCATCGTGCCGCATTACGCCGCCAACATCACCGGCCACGGCTGGCGCAAGCTGCTGCGCCACCCGTTGTCATTCACCTACCGCATCACCGCAGTGCCTGCCGTGCCGCCCGTGCTGCGCTTCATCCAGCAGCTAGCTTTGATGAGCGATGAAGACGCGTATGGCACGCTGAACATGGGTGCCGGCTTTGCGCTTTTCGTAGCGGCGACTGACGCCCAGCGCACGGTCGACGTGGCGCAGCAATGTGGCGTGCCATCGCTCGTGGCCGGGTACGTCGAAGCCGGCGCGAAGCAGGTGTTGATTGAGCCGCTGGGCATCAGGTTTGGCGGCGAGTCTTTGCAGCTGCGCTGAAGGCCGCCGTCGGGCAACGCAAAAGCCACCGATAGAATCGCGCTCGACGGGCCTCCCCGCATGGAAGCGCGGCCAACCGGGTCAGGTCGGGAACGAAGCAGCCCTAACCGTTGTGACCAGTGCCGGGGTCAGGCTCGTCACCTTTCATCCACCCGCCTACCAAGCCACCTTCAGCCAGCGCCTCACTCCAGGGGCGCGGCGCTGGCGTGTGTGGTGTCGGCCAGCACAGCGTCGGCTGTGGTGGTGGCGGCGGCGGCTTGCATCGCCGCTTGCAGCTCTTTTGGGCCCAGGTGGAGGATGCGCGCATAGCGCTGTGCCACGCGCGTCATGGCTGGCGCTAGCTGCGTCGCCGGCAAGGCTTCGAGATCGGCCAATTCGTTGGCGCAACTGGCAATGCTGCGCAGTACGTCGTTGTCGTTTTCGGCCGTGCGCACAGGGGCCGTGCTGGGCCAGCGGCGCAGTACCTGCAGCAGCTCATCGTCCATGCCCCAGCGCTTGGCGATGGCCAGGCCGATGGCTTCGATGTCCACACCCAGCACGCTGAACGCGGCCGACTCTTCGCTCATGCCGGGCTGGGGCGGCTCGCCCGGCTTGTCGGCCGGCACGGCGGCCATCAAGCGGCGGATCTGCTGGGCTTCGTCAGCGCAGTGGTACTGCACCACCAGGCGGCCGATGTTTTGCAACACGGTGAGGATGTAGACGACCTCGGGGTCGTAACCCGCCGGGCGGATGCCGACGGCCAGGCGCGCAGCACGCTTCACACGCGCAATGGTCTTGGCCAGCTCCTGGCTCGGCGCGTCGGCCAGCGGGCCGGGCCAGGCACGCAAGGCCAATGCAGCACGGCGCACGCCGTCCATGCCCAGCATGGCCACCGCACGACGCACGGCCAACACGGGGCCGGCGCCGCTGGCCTGGGCGCCGCGCAGTTGCGCGTTGTTGACATTGCGCAGCAGCTCAAAGGTCAGCGCCAGGTCGTCCAGGATGACGGCGGCAAGCTCGTTGGTGCGCTGCTTGTCCATCAAGGCCAGCCTTGCCGCACGCTCGGCGCCACCGGGTGAGGCCGGCAGCATGCCCACGCTGGACATGCGTTCGAGCAGCATGGCCAGCGGCCCCGCCTCGCTGTTCTGGTCGCTGCGCAGCCAGCCTTCAAGCGCGCGCTCCAGCGTGCGTGCATTGCGGTAGCGCTGGCGCTCCTGGCGGTCTGTCGCGCGGTTGGCGATGGCGCGCAGCACGTCGGGAATCGGCTGCACGGTGGCCCACGGCAGGCGCACGACCTCGTTGCCTTCAGGCGGCAGACGCTTGATGACGTGGCCGACATCGGCATCGTCCAGCGCGTGCTGCCCCGTCAGCGCATGGTGCAGCACCAGGCCCAGCGAGAGCACGTCGCGCTCGGCGGCGTCGCGCTGGGCGCGCAAGGCGCCATTTTCGACACCTGAGACGCCGCGCGTTTTGCCGTCGGTGGCCACGTCCACCGCCACTTCCAGCCCGGCCAGGCGCACCTCGCCCTGGTCGGTGACGAGCAGCAGATAACTCTGTAAGTCATGGTGGCCGATGCCCGCGTCGTGCGCGTAGGCCAGGCCTTGCAAGGCTTGGCAGGCGATGCCCACGGCCTCCAGGGCGGGCAGGCCGCGCTTGCCGACGCGGTCACTCAACGTGGCCACCTCGCTGGGGTCGTAGGCCACAAAGGGCCAGCCTTCATGTACGCCGATCTCGCTGGCCACCGCGATGTGCGGATGCTGCAAGCGCGAGGCCTTGCGCACCGCCTGGGCCCAGCTCTGGGCCGCTGTGGCTTCGGTAAGCTGCACACGCGGCAATACCAGCATCAAGTCTTTGCCCGTCTTCGGGTCGGCGACCAGCCAAGCCATGGTCTTTTCGCTCTTGCCTAAAAGGCGCAGCAGGCGAAAGCGCCCGAAGGTGCGCAGCGGCGTGGCGCGTGGTGGCGCGGTCGGGGCGGCGGGGGCAGCTTGCGCGGCTTGAGTGGGGGCGGACGGCATCACAGCCGCATTGGACCGTGAGTGGCACTCGGTCATCGTCCCGAACTGCTGGGCAATCGCCCAGCACTTTCACAGCAGCACCAAGGCCCCGCCTGCGGTGATGAAGGCACCCTGCACGCTTTCAACCGGCACCAATGCCTGCACTGCGGCCACGTACTGCGCCAGTTGCGCGCGGTAGGCAGCGACCTCACCCGGCGCCGCGTGCAGCTTGTAGTCGAGCACCCACCATGTTGGCGCCGTGCCTTCGTGCAGCTGCACCAGCCGGTCCACACGCAGCACCTCGCCTTGCCACGCCAGTGCCACTTCGTTGCCGACCCAGCGCAGCTGCGCTGGGTCAAAGAAGCGTGCGCAAGCAGGGCTTTCGAGCACGGCCTGGCCGGCGGCGTGGATGGCTGCTGCGGCCGTGGTGTCCAGGCCGTGGCTCTGCGCAGTGGCCAGGGCCAAAGCGGGCCAGTCGTTGCGTGACTGTTGGGGTCTTGTGGCCCATTCCAGCCAGCGGTGCACGGCTTGGCCTAAACGTGCTGCGGCAGCGTCGCGCGTTGGATCTGCGGACGCCGCCAGCGGTCGCGTGATCAACACGGGAAGCCGCGGCACGTCGACCGTGGCCTGCGCCGCGAGCACCACGCTGTCTTCGGGCGGCAGCAGCACGGGCGGCGCCGCGTGCGCCATCACCCGCGCCCACCACGAGCGCCCGGGGGCGGCGATGTGCGGCTGCGTGCGACTCAGCACCAACTGCTCGCGGGCGCGGGTCATGGCCACGTAGAGGGCATTCAAGGCTTCACGTTCGCGCGCCACGAGCTCTTCGGCCAGCAGTCCGCGCAGCGACGGTGGCAGCTTGGATTCACGCGCGACGAAGGCTGCGCAGCGCGGTGCCGCCGACTCCACCGGCCAGTCGATCAACAGCGTGCCGCCGCTGCTGGGGCGCTTCTCGGGGTCGGCGTCGACGATGAACACGACTCGGGCTTCCAGGCCTTTGGCGCCATGCACGGTGAGCAGTTGCACGGCGTCGGCCGGTTCTAGGCTGGCGATCTTGGCGGCTTCGCTTTTGAGCTCGCGCACAAAGCCGTGCAGCGTGGCGAAGCGGCCGCCGCGCTGGTCAATGGCGGCAGCGATGACGCCGTGCACCGCGTCGACCGCTGCCGCACGGCGAGGTGCGGGCACGGTGGTGAGCAGCCGCGCGATGGCGTCGCTGTCAAACACGATGCGCTCGACCAGCTCGTGCGGCGTGAGCTCGCGCGCCGCCTGGCGCCAGCCACGCCAGAGCTGCTGCGCGCGTAGCAGTGCGGCGCCGGACACATCATCAGCGTCGACCAAACTTTGCAGCCATGGCCTGCGCTGCTTGCGCGCCTGTTGGGAGAGCCACAACAAGTCGTCGTCGCTGCATGCCATCAAGGGGCTCTTCAAGACACGCGCCAGCGCCAGGTCGTTGCCGGGCGAGGCCAACACATCAAGCGCCGCGATGAGGTCCAGCGACTCCGGCGCCTCGGCCAGCAGCCGCGCTTCGGGCACGACATGCGCCACACCACTCGCGGCCAGCGCCTGCGCCATCGTGGCCAGCACGGCTCGCGTGCGGGCCAGCACCATGATCTCGCCGGCACGGGCTTCGCCACTGGCCAGCAGGTGCACGACCGCGCTGGCCACATGGCGCGCTTCCTGCACACGCAGGCGCTCTTCGACCTCGACCTTGGCTTGCGTCAGCGAAGGCCGCCACTCGTCGCTGCGTACGGCGGTGGCACGCGCGCCATCACGCAGCACTTCGGGCAGGTGATGGACGGCGCCCGCCAGGCCACTGGCGGTGGTGTGCTGGCGAAAGGCCTGCCAGGCGTCAAGTGCCGCCGCTTCTTCGAAAAGCGGGTTCAAGGCGGCCACCACGGCCGCAGCGTTGCGCCGCGTGTGGTCGCACGCCAGCACGCTGCCGCCCAGGCCTTGCGTGACGAAGGCCTTGGCCGCGTCAAACACACGCGGCTCGGCGCGGCGGAATCGGTAAATGCTTTGTTTGGGATCGCCCACGATGAAAAGCGTGGGAGGCGCAGCACCGCCGCCCGCACCGGCATAGGCGCTGAGCCAGCCGTGCAAGGCCTGCCATTGCAGCGGGCTGGTGTCCTGAAATTCGTCGATCAAGACATGGCGCAGCTGCGTGTCCAGCCGCTCTTGCAGCCAGGGCGCCAGGTTCGCGTCGCCCAGCATGGCCAGCGCCGCACGCTCCAGGTCGGTCATGTCGACCAGGCCCTGACGTCGCTTGAGCGCAGCGAATTCAGTCAGCAGCACACGTGACAGGCGCAGCATGCGCTGGTGGTCGGCATAACCGTCATGTTGTAGTGACAGCTCACGCAGCGCTTCGAGCTCGGCGCAGGCAGTTTCCAGGCCCGGAATCTGGCCGAGCTTTCGTGGTGTGCCTTTGTCGGTGAAGAGCGCTTCCCACGTCAGCTCGAAGGCCTCGGTGGCGCTGCCGCACTGGCTCGCCGAGACCAGCTTCGCGGCGGCCTTGCTGGCGTTGGCGCCACCCTTGGCGTTGAGTGCGCGCGCCAGCGCGGCGAGCTCGGTCTGCAAGATGCCGTGTCGCACCAAATCCAGCGGGTGCGCCATGCCGGCGCAGCGCGGATCGAACTCAGCCGCAGGGATGACGGAAGTTTCCAAGGTGCCGGCCACATCAGCGCACAAGAGTTCGGCACTGCGCTGCATGGCCGTCAGCAACCAGGTGCGCACGAGTGTGCGGCGGTGGCGCTGCACCAGCGCGGCGTAGTCTGCGCGTAGGCCAGGCTCGTTCAACACCACCGCGTGAAAGCGGCGAAAGAGCTCGCCGTGCACCACGCTCGTGTCTTCAATGAGCTGCATCGCTGCGGGCAGCGCCAGGCGCTGCAACAAGGCCATGGGTGCGTGGCTGACGAGCTGCGCGAACCAGGCGTGGAAGGTGCGCACTTCGACCACGCGGCCCGAGGTCAACAGGCGCTGCTGCAGCTGGCGCAAGGGCTCGGCCTGCGTCTGCGCGGCCGCGTCGGTGAGGCCACGCTGGCGCAGGGCCAGCACACGCGCGTCGTGAGTCGTGGCGGGGCTGGCCCACTCACGCAACCAGTCGTCCAGGCGCTCTCGCATTTCGCCCGCAGCCTTGCGCGTGAAGGTGATGGCCAACACCTGCTGCGGGTGCGCGCCGGCCAGCAAGGCGCGCACGATGCGAGAGACCAGCATCCACGTTTTGCCCGCACCCGCACAAGCTTCCACGACCACGGGCCGCGCTGGGTCGCAGGCCAATGCGTAGAAGTGCGCGTCGTCGACGGCGCGGCCGTCAACCGTGTAGGCCGCTGCGCTGGTGCATGGACGCATGGCAGCCGTCATGACACTGGCAACCAGTGGTCACGTCGGCACAGACCGCGCATCTCGCAGTAGCCGCACACCTCGCCTTCACCCAGCGCGGGCATGGCCGCACCGGCGCGCAGCGCAGCAAAGTCGCCGGCCAGGCCGGCAAGCATGGTGGCCGCCGTGGCCACCACGTCGGGGTGCGGCACTTCCACGGGCGAGTTGGTGTCGTCCAGCGTGACGTAACTTGCCGCGACCTCGGCGGCAGGCGACGCACCCATCACCAGCGCTGCGTAAAACGGTAGCTGGGTGTCTTCCAGTGGCTGGCCCACGCGCCGCTTCAAAGCTGCGCCGCCGCTGGTCTTGTAGTCGATGATTTGAAACGCACCGTCGGGGCCAAGGTCGATGCGGTCAATGCGCCCTGCCATGCGCTGCGGCGCCAGGACTTCGGGCGCAGCTTGGTAGTCGGCCTCACCACTTTGCCAGCAATGACCCTGCGCTTCGCGCGTGGCCAGCCACGCAAGGTAAGCCGGCGCGAAGTTCTCAAAGCTCGTCTGAAAGGGCAGCAGCGCCGCAGCGTCGAGTTGCATCGCCTGCGCAGCGTCGCTGGCCGAACGGAGCAGCGCCGTCAGCGTGTCGGGCGCGGTGGCCAGCGCGGGTGCGACGGCAGCGTCGCGCTGCTGATGAAAAAGATGCAGCGCCAGGTGCAACCAGTTGCCGTATTCACGCTTGTCCAGCGGCGCGTCGATCTCATCGCGCTCGTTCAAGTGCAGCACCGAGCGCGCGAAGAAGCGATAGGGGCAGTCGCGCAAGGCCGCCACTGAGCTGGCGCTCAAGGCCTCGGGCAGATGCGCCGGCGCGCGAGGTTGTGGACGTATCTGCGGTGTTAGCACCGCGCTGCGCGTCGCTGCAGCCCAAACGACTTCGGCGCTGGCCGCACGGCCTTCGGCCTGGGCCCAACTCGCCGCCAGCCACTGCAGCAAGGGGCTGGCGGCCACGGGCGCATCGGCGTCGAGACGGCGGCGCACGAAGTGCAGCGCAGGCGAGCGCAGCAGCTGCGCCAGCGCCAGGCGTTCCCGCGTCAGGCGCTGGCTCGCCGAGGCGAGGCCCAGCTGCTGCGCCAGGCGCTCACTGATGAGCGACGGCCTCACGCTGGCGGCACCCAGCCGCGTCTCGTCGGCACCGGGCACGACGACCATGGCAAACGGCCGCCCGATGGCACGTGCCAGCGGCGTTAGCACCACATCGGCGTCGGCCTGACGCGGCGGCTCCAGGTTGGCGGCGTCCAGCGCGGTGTCGACCCAGGCCATGAAGTCGGGCAGGGTCATGCTCAGGCTGCTCGCCGCGCCGAGCCAGGCCGCGTCGTCACTGCCGAGACGCAGAGCGGCGTGCACCAGCGCGGCGTCGCCTGAAGGCGCCGCATCACCCAGGGTCATGTGCAGCGCGGCGAGCCAGTCGCGCAGGCTCGCCGGTGCGGACGTGCGCGTGGCCAGCGCGGTCAAGCGCACCAGCCGCTGTTTGAACTGCTGCCAACGTGCCATGGCACCGGCCTGCTCGTCGGGCGTAGCGCTCACACGCGCGCGCCGCCACAGGGCTTCAAGCAGCAATACCCACGGTGCGCTGTCGGCATCCACCAGCTCGCCCTTGAGCCAGGCCAGCCAGTCGTCGGCGCGCGCGTGAGGTGCCGCCGCAACCAAAGTGGCCATCACGCGTGCGGCCGCCGGCGTGGTGGAAAGCCGCCAGCCCGTCTCATCCGCGATCGACACCCCCGCGCGCGCGAGCTGGCTGCGCAGGCGCCGGGCCAGCACGCGGTCAAGCACCACCACGGCCAGCGGGCGCTGGCCGGCGTTAAGCGCGTCGATAACGATGCCGGCGCAAGCCTGCACCTCGGCCTCGACGCCGTCGCACACGCTGCGCTGCGGCTCGGCGGTTTGCGCCTTCACCGCCGCTTCGACGAAGGCTGCAAAAGGGTCGTCACCTGCAACATCAGCATCAACTCGCAGCGCCTTGCTGGGGGCTGCGGCGAGCACGGCGTCGGTGACGGCGTCGGCGCCACCTATGCGCAGGGCGATCCATGCCGAGGGCGTCAACTCGAACAGTGCGTCGGTGGCCACAGGCGCGCCGAGCTCAGCCCAGGCCACGGCGACATCGAGCAAGGCCGATTCGATGTTCGCCACGCGGCAGAGCGCCACCGCATCACGTACCTGCGCCCAGTAGTCCGCACGCGCGCTCGGTGCGATGCCCCCCGCCGTGCTGGCCAGCGCCTGCGCGGCTTCGACCACACGCGCCACGAGCTGATCAAACCCACGCGCATCACGCTGCTGCCATTCACGCGCCCAGCGCTGGCCACGCAGCATGCCGGTGGCCGTGATGCCATCCAGCGTGGTGTCGCCGCTGAGTTCACCCGCGCCCGCAATGCGTGGCGGCGCCAGGCTCGCGGCCAGCGTCAAAGGTGTATCGATGCGCGGCTGCCAACCACCCATCGCCGCAAAGGCTGCTCGCGCATGTGGCAAGAGCGCGGCATAGGGCAGCAGCAGCACGGCGTCGCGTGCGGCCAACGACTCGCGCGCCAGCCACACACTGCACTGCCGCGCCAGCTCAGGCCAGAGCTGGCTGGCCGAGAGATGCGCAGACAAGTGAGCGACTTCTATCGCAGCCATAGCGTCATGTGGGGCGCAACCACCCAGGGAAACCGGGGCCTTGTGCGAAAATCATTGTGCCTCGCCCATGGCCGCGCTTCTGCGGCGCATGGCCTGCAACGCACCCCGACCCACGAGGAAACTCGCATGAGCAGCGAACTGATCAAACACATCTCCGACGCCTCTTTCGACCAGGACGTGCTGAAGTCCGACAAGCCCGTGCTGGTGGACTACTGGGCCGAGTGGTGCGGCCCCTGCAAGATGATCGCGCCCATCCTGGACGACGTGTCCAAGTCGTACGACGGCCGCTTGCAGGTCGCCAAGATGAACGTCGACGAGAACAGCACCGTGCCGGCCAAGTACGGCATTCGCGGCATCCCCACGCTGATGCTGTTCAAAGGCGGCGAGCTCGCCGCCACCAAGGTTGGCGCGCTATCCAAAGCGCAACTCACCGCATTCATCGACGGGCATCTATAATGCGCGGCATCGGGGGGCAGCTGCTCGGCATTTGAAGCCGCCGCCAACCCCGATAGTTCGCCACCACGAAGCCGACGCTTACAGCGTCGCAAGCCACCCAGGTAGGGGGCACGTGGTCTCGGCTCCCACCCCATGTTCTGACCTATGTCCGCGCAAGTTGATGCGCGTACGAGCGAGGCCAAGCAACGGTGGCAGCCGCACGACAGCGGCCGCATTGGCGTAGCGGCACCACCGAGCGAGGGTCCCACCCCATGCATTTGTCAGAACTCAAAGCGCAGCACGTCTCCGAGCTCATCACCATGGGTGAAGCGCTGGAGATCGAAAACGTCAGCCGCCTGCGCAAGCAGGAGCTGATGTTCGCCATCATGAAAAAGCGCGCCAAGGCGGGCGAGCAAGTGTTTGGCGACGGCGTGCTCGAAGTGCTGCCCGACGGGTTTGGCTTCCTGCGCTCGATCGAAGCCAGCTACATGGCGTCGACCGACGACATCTACCTGTCACCGAGCCAAGTACGCCGCTTCAACCTGCACACCGGCGACATGATCGAGGGCGAAGTGCGGGTGCCCAAAGACGGCGAGCGCTACTTCGCGCTGGTAAAAGTTGACCGCGTCAACGGCGTCACGCCCGAGGAAAACAAGAACAAGATCATGTTCGAGAACTTGACGCCGCTGTTCCCCAAAGAACAGTTCAAGCTCGAACGCGACATCAAGGCCGAAGAGAACATCACCAGCCGCATCATCGACTTGGTGGCTCCTATCGGCAAAGGCCAGCGCGCGCTCTTGGTGGCCCAGCCCAAGACCGGAAAGACGTTCATGATGCAGCACTTGGCACACGCCATCGTGGCCAACCACCCCGAGGTGCACCTCATCGTCTTGCTCGTCGACGAGCGGCCGGAGGAAGTGACCGAGATGCTGCGCACCGTGCGCGGTGAGGTCATCAGCTCAACGTTTGACGAGCCCGCTGCGCGCCACGTGCAAGTGGCCGAGATGGTGATCGAACGCGCTAAACGTTTGGTCGAGTTGAAGAAGGATGTCGTCATCCTGCTCGACTCGATCACCCGCCTGGCCCGCGCCTACAACAACGTGCTGCCCTCGTCAGGTAAGGTGCTCACCGGCGGTGTGGACGCCAACGCATTGCAGCGGCCCAAGCGCTTCTTTGGCGCGGCGCGCAATGTTGAAGAAGGTGGCTCGCTGACCATCATCGGCACTGCGCTGATCGACACCGGCAGCCGCATGGACGAGGTCATCTACGAAGAGTTCAAGGGTACGGGCAACTGCGAGAT
>JANMMH010000730.1:0-2371 GCA_031373055.1 Rubrivivax sp.
CCCATGCCGACCGCCTTTGGCCCGAGATGCAGTCGCGCGGCTGGCGCGCGCAGTCGCTGATGCGCTATGCCAACAAGGTGCCGCACTACCAGACGGGCGAGCAGATCAAGGCGCAATGGCAGGCCAAGAACCCGGGGCAGAGCTGGCCCGCGTTCGACCCCGGTGGCATGGTCAATAACCTCGTGCTCAAGCTCCCGGGCTGGCGCGCTGCGGAAGGTTTTGGTCAGCCCGCGTTGGGCTACCCACCGTAGCGGCGCCGACCGACGATGGAGCCACCACTCAAGCGCACGCTCAAGGCTTGTTGGCCTTGGCCGCAGCCACCATCTTGGCCAGGTCTTCGCCGCTCTTGTAGTGCGGCACGCGGTTGACGAGGCGCCAGCTGCGCTGCACGAAGCTGTTGCTGCCGGCGACTTCATCCTTCCAGTAACGGTCGGCCAGCGCGGTGTTGCCGGGTACGTCGAGCAAGAAGGCTTCACGCGAGCCGCTGCCACCAAAGATGTAGAGCTTGCCGTTGAAGATGCGCCAAGAGTCGGCGTCGCCACCCCATGGGATGCCATAGACGATGCCGTTGGCGCAGAAGCCGCCGTACTGCGGCAGGTATTTCTTCGGCTCGGCGTCAAACAGCGCCTTGTGCTGGGCGCTGGCGAAGCGGAAGGTCACCCCCTCATGCATGCTGCTGATCTGCGGCTGGCCTTTGGCATGCGTGCCCTGGGTGAAGTAGGCCACCACGTCGTGGCCGAAGAGCATCAACCGCGCGTCGCCTTCCACCACGGCGTTGACGGGTTTGAGCGTCGAGCTCGGGTTCTGCGCATTCATGGCCGAGCAGCCGGCCAGTAGCGTGACCGTGAGCAACGCGAGCGCGCCGCGCTGCAGGGCTAGCCAGCAAGAAGAGGTGGGTCGTGTCATCGTGAAACTCCAGGGTGGGATGTCGAGGTGTGCAAGGCATTGGCGGCAAATGCGCCGCCGGTGATTTCATGCTGAAGCTGGTCGGCATAGGGCGCCGTCCAGCCCAAGAGCGCGCTGGCAGCAAGACAGCGCTCACGCAAATGCTGCTCGTCGCGGCCGTCGAGGTGCACGATGCCGTAGCGCCAGTTGCCCAGCCACTTGTAGTCACGCGCGAGTTCGCGGCCCTGGCGTGGGTAGACAAACAGCAGGGCGTCGGGGTAGCTCTGCGCGAAGTGCGCGCGCGCCTCGGTGCTGGGCATGGCGGGTGCGGCCTGGCCTGGGAAGGCTCGGTAGACCAAGCTGGCCGCAGCACCGGCGCGGGGTGCTTCGCGTGGCAGCTCACGCGGGTCTTGCCCCAGCGCCAGCGCCAGCGTCATGGCGTGCACGTCGGCACCCAGCACCCGGCGGTAAAGGTCAGAAAACTGCGAAGCCAGGCGCGGGTTGAATTCGATCACCGCCAGGCGCTGTGTCGCCGCGTCGAAGAAAAACTCCATGTTGAAGAATCCGTGCGCGAAGCCGATGGCGCCCAGGAAGCGCCGCGCCACGTCGAGCGCGCGCGCCTGCACGTCAAAACCCAGCTTGGTGGGCGTTTGCCAGCGCATGAAGGCCTGCGTGCCGGGCACCATCACGGCGTCGACGACACCCAGCGCGTGCACCTCGCCGTCAAAGACCCAGCCGTCGAGGTTGAACTGCGGCACGCTCGCAGGCACGGGCTCTTCCAGCGTCAAGCGGTGCGCGCTGCCGGCCTGCGGCAAGCGTTCACGCAGCACCTGCTCGAAGGGCTCGACCAGGCGGCGGATGACCCACAGTTCGCGCCGGCCAAAGCGCGTGTGGGCGTGCAGCTCGGCGTGGTTCTTGACCTCGCGCGCCAGCACCGAAAACGCTGCCTTCACGGGCTTGACGAAACGCGGGTAGCTCAGGCCGTCGGGCACGGGCTCGCCATAACGCGCATCGAGCTCAGCGAAGGCGACGTTGGCCTCGGGGGCGACCTGCTGCAAAACGCGGCGCGCGTGCAACTTGTGTTGCGCGGCCAAGATGGCTTCGGGCGCGGCGCCAGGCAGGCCCAATTTTTCGGCCACCAGCGCAGCGGCCAGTGCGCCGAATTGTTCGTGATGCGAGACCACGCCGGCCCAGCCGCGCTGCGCACCACGGCGTGCCTGGCGCGCGGCAAAGCGGCGCAGGTCGAAGTGGATGAGGTGGGCGTTGCTGGGGAAAGAGAAGAGGTCGAAGCCGGCTTCGTCGATTTCGTACGCGCCGGGGTATCGCACCAGCACGTCGGCCGTGGCCAGCGCGTCCCAGTCGTAGTTGAAGAGCGCGCCGATGCGCTTCATGGTGCGGACTCAGGCGCATGCGCGGTCTCGCGTTTGCGCCACCACCAGCGCGCGGCCAGCGGCAGCAGCGACAGGCTCAACAGTGCGGCCAGCAG
>JANMMH010000746.1:0-3273 GCA_031373055.1 Rubrivivax sp.
TCTGGAATGGCTGCAGGCGCGGCGCTTGGCCGTGCCTTGCTATCGCTTCGGGGCCACGCGTGGCCATGCCCATTCGCAGACCTTCGTGGTTGAAGTCGCCGTGCCCGCGCTTTCTGTGCTGGAGCGCGGTGAGGGCCGCTCGCGGCGCAGTGCCGAACAAGAAGCGGCGCGGCGCTTGCTCGAAACCTTGAAAAGCAACGACTATCCCGGCGGCGCATTGCGCTCCTGAGAGAGCGTGAACACACCCACAGGACCTGGCTCGACACCGGGCAAGCCCATGACCACGCCCCCTGCTGACAATCCTGCCGTCGCCCGCACACGCTGCGGCCTCATCGCCATCGTCGGCCGCCCCAACGTGGGCAAGTCCACGCTGCTCAACGCCCTGGTCGGGCAGAAGATCAGCATCACGTCGAAGAAGGCGCAGACCACACGCCACCGCATCACCGGCGTGCGCACGCTCGGTGCCAACCAGTTCATCTTTGTCGACACGCCGGGCTTCCAGACGCAGCACGCGGCCGCGTTGAATCGCAACTTGAACCGCACGGTGGTCTCGTCGCTGTCGGACGTCGATGTCGTGCTCTTCGTTGTTGAAGCCTGCCGCTTTGGCGCGCCCGACGACAAAGTGTTGGCGCTGCTGCCACCGGGAAAGCCGGCCTTCCTGGTCGCCAACAAGCTCGACACTATTCCCAGCCGCAACGACGTGCTGCCCTGGTTGAAGAAGATGCACGAGCACCACGCCTTCAGCGAATTCGTGCCGATGTCGGCGCACAAGGCGGCGGATGTCGAGCGGCTCTTCGGCATCCTGGAGCGCTACCTGCCCGAGCAGCCCTGGCTTTACGAAGAAGACACGCTGACCGACCGCAGTGATCGCTTTCTGGCGGCCGAAATCATTCGCGAAAAACTCTTCCGTTTGACCGGTGATGAGTTGCCTTACACGTCCACAGTCGTGATCGACAAGTTCGAAGAAGAGGGCAACTTGAGGCGCATCGCCGCGACCATCATCGTCGAGCGTGACGGCCACAAGGGCATGATCATCGGCGACGGCGGCGAGCGCCTGAAGCGCATCGGCAGCGAAGCGCGCCAAGAGCTGGAAAAGCTGATGGACGCCAAGGTCTTCCTCGAAATCTGGGTCTCGGTGCGTTCAGGCTGGGCCGACGACGAGACCCACTTGCGCAGCTATGGCTACGAGTAAGCGCAAGACGACACACACGCCCACGCTGCTGGCCTATGTGCTGCACCGCCACGACTGGAGCGAAAGCAGCCTGATCGTCGAGCTCTTCACGCGCGAGCGTGGCCGCCTGGTGGTGGCGGCCAAAGGCGCCAAGCGCCCCTACTCGCAGCTGCGCCCCGTCTTGATGCCCTTCCAGCGTGTGCTCGTGCAGCTTGGGCGCACGCCCGCCGACGACAGCAACGAGGTCCACAACCTGCGCAGCGCCGAATGGGCCGGCGGTGTGCCGCACATCCATGGCGCCGCACTCTTCGCGGGCTTCTACATCAACGAGCTCGTGCTCAAGCTGCTGCCGCGCGACGACGCGCACGCCGTGCTCTTTGACGCCTATGTGCAAACGCTGGCGGCGCTGCACGCTGATGACGAAGCGGCCACACAGCGCGCGCTGCGCGCCTTCGAGCTCAAGCTGCTGCGCGAGCTTGGTTGGCTGCCCGAGCTGCATGTGGTGACGGCCACTGCGGCAGCGCTACAACCTGCGCTGAGCTACAGCCTGGGCGCTGACACCGGTGTGGCGCCCACGCGCGGCGCAGGCATCAGCGGTGCGGTGCTGATCTCACTCGAAGACGCGCTCGCGCAAAGCGATCTCGGCGTCTTGGCGCAAGCCGCCGCGCCCGCAGCCACCGAGCTGCGTGCGCCGCTGCGCGGCCTGCTTCAATATCATTTGGGCACGAGCCCGCTGCGCACGCGCCGCGTGATGCATTCGGTGCACAAACTGCTGGAAACTGGCTAACGACAGACATGAACCCACTCGCCACACCCGAACAGCAGCACCGCGCGCATGGCACCGCGCTATCGGTCAACGTCAACAAGGTCGCGCACCTGCGCAATACGCGCCACCTGAACATTCCCAGCGTGACGCAGGCGGCCACCTGGTGCTTGCAGGCCGGCGCGCAAGGCATCACCGTGCACCCGCGGCCCGACGAGCGCCACATCCGCGCGCACGATGTGCACGACATCGCGGCGCTGCTCAAAGACTGGCCCGAGGCCGAATACAACATCGAAGGCAACCCGTACCAGAACCTGATGCCTTTCGTGCGTGCGCTGCGCCCGCAGCAGTGCACCTTCGTGCCCGACAGCGAAGGCCAGTTCACGTCGGACCACGGCTGGGACCTGGCGCTTGAGGCCACACGTCTGCGCCCTCTGATTCAAGAGGCGCAAGCACTGGGTGTGCGCGTGGCCCTCTTCATGGACGCCACGCCCGAGGCCATGGCGTTGGCTGCGCCGGTGGGCGCCGACCGTGTCGAGCTCTACACCGAGCCCTATGCCGCTGCATTTGGCACGCCGCAACAAGCCGTGCAACTGGCGCGCTTTGCAGCCGCCGCACGTGCCGCGCAAGGCCTCGGCCTGGGCGTCAACGCCGGCCACGATTTGAACCGCGCCAACCTGGCGGACTTCTTGCGCGCCGTGCCCGGTGTGCTGGAAGTGTCGATCGGCCACGCGCTGGTGGCCGATGCGCTGGAGCTCGGCCTGACCGCCACCGTGCGGGCGTATTTGCGCTGCATCGCGCACGCATGATCTACGGCATCGGCACCGACATCTGCGACGTGCGCCGCATCGACGCCAGCTTCACGCGACGCGGCGAGCGCTTTGCCTTGAAGGTGCTCGGGCCGGCCGAGCTTGAAATCTTCAACGCCCGCCGTGCGCGCAGCGAGGTGCGCGGCGTGCGCTTCTTGGCCACGCGCTTCTCTGCCAAAGAGGCCTTCTCCAAAGCCATCGGGCTGGGCATCCGCATGCCCATGACCTGGCGCAGCTGCGAGATCTTGAACGCCGCCAGCGGCAAGCCCTTCATCCGCTTGCATGGCGCGTTAGCACAGTGGTTTGACGAGCGTGGTTTGCGCGCGCACGTCACCGTCACCGATGAATCCGACTACGCCGCATCCTTCGTCGTCGTCGAAACCCAGGACCCCGCGCCATGAATGCTGACCACCCCGCCCACGCTGCCGTCGTGCTCGACGTTGCCGGCACCACGCTGAACGCCGACGACCGCCGCCGCCTGCGCCACCCGCTTACCGGCGGCCTGTGTCTCTTCGGTCGCAACTGGGTGA
>JANMMH010000784.1:0-3984 GCA_031373055.1 Rubrivivax sp.
CTCTTCGCCACGGTGATGGCGACCAAGATGCCGTTTGTCGGGCGCGGCTGAAGCGCGTTGCGGGCCGCGCTCAGGCCTCTCGCGGTGTGCGCTGGCGCCTGAGCAAGATCTCGGCAACCATCACGTTGGGCACCCAACACAGCCACGCGATCACGGGGTAAGCCACTTCAAACGGCAGGCGCGCACCCATGGACAGCGGCAGCCAAAGCCGCAGCGTGACGGCGGCGAAGCTGAGCGCAAAGTTGCGCACCATCCAGCGCCGGTGCAAGGCCACGTCGCCGGAGCGAATGGCTCGGTAAGCGCGCAAGCCGCTGTAAAGCCAGGCCAGCGCCAAACCACCAAAGCCCAGGGTAGAGACCAGGCCGCCATAGGCCTGAGGGGCCATGAGCAGCCCACTTACGCCGCCCACGAGCACGCCCACGCCCAGGTACACGCGCCCCATGGCCCGGTGCACGGCGGGGTAGGCGCCGCGCAGTGCGGCCCAGAACTGCAGTGGCCCCAACACGAGAGCCAAGGTCGACGCAAAGATGTGCCCGTAGACGAGCGCGCGGTGCGACTCGAAGCTGACGCGCATGTCCGGGTGCACTACCGAGCCAAGCGGCAAGAAGCCGTATACAAACACGGCGTAGCCAGCCACGCCGAAACACAAGAACGCAAGGACACCCCGGCTCCAAACCACAGGTTGCCGCTCCTACTTGGACGGCAGCACGGCCGTGACCTCGATCTCGACCTTGGCGCGGTCTTCCATCAGCGCCACCACCTGCACCGCCGTCATGGCGATGGCGTAGCTGCCGATCAGCTCGCGAAAGGCCGCGCCGATCTCTTTGCCGCGCGCCAGGTACTCGCGCTTGTCGGTCACGTACCAGGTCATGCGCGTGATGTGGGCGGGCGTGGCGCCTGCTTGTGCTAGCACCGCAGTGACGTTGACCAAGGCCTGGCGCACTTGGGCCACGAGATCGTCGCTGTCGAACTGGCATTGCGCGTTCCAGCCGATCTGCCCGGCGACAAAGACTTGCGCGCCGCTGACCATCACGCCATTGGCGTAACCACGCGGCGCGGCCCAACCTGGGGGCTGCAAGACTTTCACGGGGCCACCGCTTCTTCGACGAAGGGCAGCATCGCCGCGCGGATGTCGTCCGGCAGTTTCTGGGGGTGATGCGAATTCAAGTTCGTGCACACCAGCACCTGGCGCGCGCGCAAGCGCAACTCGTCGCCGCCATAAAACTCGATCAGCAGTTGCACCGAGCTGCCGCCGAGTTTGCTGATCGCCAGCTCCTGGCGCAGCACGTCGCCATGGCGACTGACGGCGGTGAAGTCAACCTCCAGTCGCACGGTGGGCATGCCGGTGCGTCGTGTGCCGATGAGTACCGAGTACGGCACCTGCAGCGCATCGTCAAACCACTGCTCATGCAAGGTGTTGAGCATGACCAAATATTGCGGGAAGAAGACGATGCCGGCGGGGTCGCAATCGGCAAAGCGCACTTTGCGCTGGGCAACAAAACGCATCAGGGGTCCTGTCTCAATTTGAAGCGCTGCAGCTTGCCGGTTTCGGTGCGCGGCAGGCTGGCGCAAAAGGCCACTTCACGTGGGTACTTGTAGGGCGCGATCGTAGCTTTGACGTGGTCTTGCAAGGTCTTGACCATCTGCGCATCACCGCTGAACCCCGGACGCAAGACGACGACCGCTTTGACGACCATGCCGCGCGCGTCGTCAGTCTTGCCGATGACACCGCATTCAGCCACTGCCGGGTGCAGTAGCAATGCGCTCTCGACCTCGGGGCCGGCGATGTTGTAGCCACCCGAAATGATCATGTCGTCGGTGCGCGCCTGGTAGATGAACTGGCCGTCGGTGTCGACCAGGTAGGCGTCGCCGGTGAGGTTCCAGCCGCCTTGCACGTAGCTGCTTTGGCGCTCGTCGGCGAGGTACTTGCAGCCGGTGGGGCCCTTCACCGCCAGGCGCCCGACCTGCCCGCGCGGCAGTTCATTACCGTCATCGCCCAGCACCACGGCGCGGTAGCCTGGCACCACGAATCCCGTCGCGCCAGGCCGTGCATCTTGCTCGTTAGCCGAGATGAAGATGTGGAAGAGCTCCGTGGAGCCGATGCCGTCGATGATCTCGATGCCCGTGGCCGCTTTCCACAGCTGGCGTGTCGCGCCGGGCAAGGCCTCACCGGCCGAGACACACTTGCGCAGGCTGCTGAGGTCGTGCTGCGCGGCCACCGCCGCCATGGCGCGGTAGCTGGTCGGCGCGGTGACCAGCACCGTGGCGCGCCAATGGCTAACGGCCTGCAAGAGCGCATCGGGCGTGGTCCTTTCGATCAACACCGTGGCCGCGCCAATGGACATCGGGAACAGCAACAAGCCACCGAGCCCGAAGGTGAAAGCCAGCGGCGGGCTGCCGATGAAGACGTCGTCTGCGCGCGCGCGCAGCACATGCGTGGGCCAGCAGCGGCAGGCCGCGATCAGATCGCGATGAAAGTGCATGGCGCCTTTGGGCACACCGGTGGTGCCCGAGGTGAAGGCGATGACGCAGACGTCGTCGGCGGCAGTGTCGACGCTGACGAAGCTGGCGCTGTGCGTCGCAGCGCGCGCTTCGACCGCGGTGGCGCTGGCGTCGTTGAAGTGCAGCACCTGCGACAGCGTGGGCGAGCGCGCACGCGCAAGGTCGAGCTCGTCGGCCAGCCGCGCGTCACACAGCGCGTGGCTGATCTGCGCCTTGTCGATGATCACGGCCAGCTCCGACGCGCGCAGCAAGGGCATGCTGCCCACCGCCACGCCACCGGCCTTGACAACGCCCAGCCAACACGCGGCGAGCATGGGTGAGTTGGCGCCGCGCAGCAGCACACGGTTGCCGCTGACCAGGCCAAGCTCGTGCACCAGCACATGGGCGATGCGGTTGGCCAGTGCCTGCATGTGGGCGTAGCTCCAGCGCACGTCCTGGCCGAGGTGCTGGCCCATCACGCAAGGCCGCTCGCCCTGCCCCGCCGCCACCCAGCGGTCGAGCACTTCGCTGACGGCATTCAACTGCGCGGGCAGCTGCAAAGCCTCGCCTTCAAAAATCAGCTCAGGCAGTTGCACAGCGGGCGGCAAATGCTCACGCGTGAAGGTGTCGACATGGGCGCTTGGCGCGCCGGGAACGTGGGGGGCCATGGTGCTCGCGCGGGGCCAATGAAGGCCGGCATTCTTTGGCCAGATACTTTAGTTGTCAACTAAATTGACCAGCACCTCAGACCAGCCGCCCAAGCGCACCTATCATGCCCACGTGAACCCCATCAAGCCCGCCGACACCCCGAGCGCCGAAGGCGCCAAGCTCGACTTCAAGGGCGAGATGAGCTATGGCGACTACCTGCATCTGGACGCGCTGCTGGGCGCGCAGCACCCGCGCTCGCCCGATCACAATGAGATGCTCTTCATCGTGCAGCACCAGACCAGCGAGCTGTGGATGAAGCTCATGCTGCACGAGCTGCGCGCGGCCAGACACAACCTGGCCAATGACGAGCTGGCGCCGGCCTTCAAGATGCTTGCGCGCGTCTCCAAGATCATGGAACAGCTGGTGCACGCCTGGGATGTGCTGGCCACCATGACGCCGCCCGAATACAGCGCCATCCGGCCGTATCTGGCCAACAGCAGCGGCTTTCAAAGCTGGCAGTACCGCTGTGTTGAGTTCGCACTGGGCAACAAGAACGCCGCCATGCTCAAGCCGCACGCACACCGCGCCGACTTGGCTGAGCAGGTGTCTGCGGCGCACGCTGCCCCCTCGCTCTACGACGAAGCGCTGCGCTTGCTGGCGCGCCGTGGCCTGCCGCTGCCCGCCAGCCACGTGCAGCGTGATTGGCGTGAGCCGTATGTGTCTAACGATCAAGTCGAGGCGGCTTGGTTGATCGTCTACCGCGACCCCACGCAGCACTGGGATCTCTACCAACTCGGCGAAGAGCTCACCGACCTTGAAGACGCCTTCCGGCTCTGGCGCTTTCGTCACGTCACC
>JANMMH010000801.1:0-4075 GCA_031373055.1 Rubrivivax sp.
GTGCGATGTCCGTGAGCGTGGGCATCTTCGGCGCCGAACCGTGGACCGAAGCCATGCGCCGCGACATCGAACAAAGCGCCGGCATTGACGCTGTGGACATCTACGGCCTGTCCGAAGTCATGGGCCCAGGCGTGGCCAGCGAGTGCATCGAGAGCAAAGACGGGCCGGTGATCTGGGAAGACCACTTCTACCCCGAGATCATCGATCCGGTGACCGGCGACGTGCTTCGCGACGGCAGCGAAGGCGAACTCGTCTTCACCACGCTCACGAAGGAAGCGCTGCCCATCATTCGCTACCGCACGCGCGACCTCACGCGCTTGCTGCCACCTACCGCACGCAGCATGCGCCGCATGGGCAAGATCGTCGGTCGCAGTGACGACATGCTCATCATTCGCGGCGTGAATCTTTTCCCCACGCAGGTGGAAGAGCTGGTGTTGGCGCAAGGTCAGCTCTCGGGGCAGTACCAGTTGGTGATCACACGCGATGCCTTGCTCGACGAAGTGGAGGTGCGCTGCGAGCTCACGCACGAGCATGCGGCCAGCGACGTTGAAGCCATCGCACGCGAGCTGCAACACCGCATCAAGACTTTGATCGGTGTCAGCGCGCGCGTGCATGTGGGCGTGCCAGACTCGATCGAGCGCACGCTCGTGGGCAAGGCGCGGCGGGTGATCGACAAGCGTTCAAAGTAGTACCTAAACCCAGGAGCGACACGATGTACACGCAAGCCATGGACACAGCGCCAAAAGAGGAGCGCAAGGCGGTACGTTCAGTCGAAGAAGCCGCGCTTGAAGCGCGCTTTGAAGCCCGCATCGACGAAGGTGCTTTCATCGAAGCCAAAGACTGGATGCCCGAGCATTACCGCAAGACGCTGGTGCGCCAGATCAGCCAGCACGCGCACAGCGAGATCGTCGGCATGCTGCCCGAAGGCAACTGGATCACGCGCGCGCCGAGCTTGAAGCGCAAGGCCATCTTGCTGGCCAAAGTGCAAGACGAAGCTGGCCACGGCTTGTATCTCTATTCCGCCGCCGAGACCCTGGGCACCAGCCGTGATCAGATGTTCGACGCCCTTCACAGTGGCCGCGCCAAGTACAGCTCGATCTTCAATTACCCCACGCTGACCTGGGCCGACATCGGCGTGATTGGCTGGCTGGTGGACGGCGCGGCGATCATGAACCAGGTGCCGCTCACACGCTGCTCATACGCGCCATATGCGCGGGCGATGGTGCGCGTGTGCCGCGAAGAAAGCTTCCATCAGCGCCAGGGGTTCGACGCGCTCCTGGTGATGATGCGCGAGGGCACGCAAGCCCAGCGCGACATGGTGCAAGACGCCACCAACCGCTGGTGGTGGCCCAGCCTGATGATGTTCGGTCCGCCTGACGCCGAGAGCCCCAACCGCGCGCAAAGCATGCGCTGGGGCATCAAGCGCAACAGCAACGACGAGCTGCGCCAGAAGTTCTGCGACGCCTGCGTCGACCAGGCCAAGGTGCTCGGCGTCACCCTGCCCGACCCCGACCTGAAGTGGAACGAAGCACGTGGCGCGCACGACATGGGGCCCATCGACTGGGCCGAGTTCTGGCGCGTCGTCGGCGGACACGGACCGTGCAACAGCGAGCGCCTGAGTGCCCGCGTGAAAGCCTGGGACGACGGCGCGTGGGTGCGCGAAGGGGCCATGGCGTATGCACACAAGGTCGCGCGCAAACAAGCGACGAAGGAGCAAGCCGCATGAATCACGCGCAAACGGAGTGGCCCCTCTTCGAAGTCTTCATCCGCCCCAAAGCCGGCCTCGACCACAAGCACTGCGGCAGCCTGCACGCGGCCGACGCCAAGATGGCCATCCAGCTCGCGCGTGAGGTCTACACGCGCCGCCAAGAAGGCACCAGCGTCTGGGTCGTGGCCAGCAGCGCCATCACCGCCAGCGACCCGGCTGACAAAGACATGTACTTCGACCCGATGGAAGACAAGGTCTACCGCCACCCGACGTTTTACGTGCTGCCCGAATCCGTCGACCACATGTAGCCACGCTGATGACCGCCAGCTCCGCCTCCATCCGACTTGACGCCACGCCACGTGTGGTCTACGTGCTGCGCCTGGCCGACAGCTGCCTGATCCACGCCCAGCGCCTGGCCGAGTGGTGTGGCCATGGGCCCATGCTCGAAGAAGACATTGCCGTAAGCAACATGGCTTTGGACCTGCTGGGCCAGGCGCGCTCGCTGCTTACGCACGCGGCGCAGCTCGAAGGCCAGGGCTTCGACGAAGACCAGCTCGCGTTTCTGCGCGACGAACGCCAGTTCTTCAACCTCACGCTGGTGGAGCAGCCCAGCCGCCGCTCCAGTGCGCACGCGCCGGGGGCCGACTTTGCCGACCTCGTGGCGCGCAACTTCCTGCTCGCGAGCTGGTTCAAGTTGATGTGGATGGGGCTGCTCGGTTCCAGCGACGCACAGCTCGCAGCCATCGCCGGCAAGGCCGTGAAGGAAGTGCGCTACCACCAGCAGCACGCCGCCGACTGGGTGGTGCGCTTGGGCGACGGCAGCACGGAATCCAGCGCACGCATGCAAGCTGCCGTTGTGCGCGCTTGGCCGTACACCACCGAGATGTTTGTCAACGACGACGTGGACACGGCCGCTGCGGCCACTGGCCTCGGGCCTGCACGCGCCAGCCTGCGCGAAGCCTGGCTCGCCGACGTTGCCCCCGTGCTGGGTGAAGCGCAGCTTCCCACGCCCGCCACCACGCCGTTCCTCAGCACCGGCACACAGGGCCTGCACAGCGAGCACATGGGTTTCATCCTGGCGGAGATGCAGACGCTGCAACGCCAGCATCCCGGGGGGCGTTGGTGATGCTTGCTGTCGAAGACACGGCCCGCACCGACGCCGCCTGGGCCGTGCTCGCCGCCGTGCCCGACCCCGAGGTGCCGGTGATCTCGATCCGCGATCTGGGCATCGTGCGCGACGTGCGGCTGCAAGGCGACGGCCTGGAGGTCGTGCTCACCCCCACCTACAGCGGCTGCCCGGCTACCGAGGTCATCGCCCAAAGCGTCGAACAGGCCTTGCTCGACGCGGGCCTGGGCCCTGTGCGCGTCACTCACCAGTTAGCCCCGGCGTGGACCACCGACTGGATCAGCGACGCTGGCCGCGAAAAACTGCGCGCCTACGGCATCGCGCCGCCGAGCGGCAAAGCCGCTGTCGGCCACGCGCTGCAACCGATACGCCTGATGGCACACCAGGTGCCCTGCCCACGCTGTGGCAGCGCGCGCACCGAGCGGCTGTCAGCTTTCGGCTCCACCGCCTGCAAGGCCATGCATCGCTGCTTGGCCTGCCTGGAACCGTTTGAACACTTCAAGCCGATCTAAGACGCCTGAGCCACTGAACCTGAGACGCCACCATGTCCGGCTTGCACTTCCATCCCTTGCGCATCGCCAGCGTCCGAGCCGACACCGACGACGCGCTGGTGCTCAGCTTCGAGGTGCCACCCGAACTGGACGAGACCTTCCGCTTCGAGCCCGGACAGCACCTCACGCTGCGCCACCCCGCACTCGCCGGGGACCTGCGCCGCTCGTATTCGATCTGCGCTGGTGCTGGTGAGCCGCTGCGCGTGGGCGTGCACCGCGTCAGCGGCGGCGCCTTCTCCAGCTGGTTGCATACGCATGCCGCGCCAGGGCAGGTGATGGACGTGATGGAGCCGCAAGGCCGCTTCGGCGCGGCACTGGCCGAACGGTCGCCGCGCCATTCGCTGGGCATCGCCGGCGGCAGCGGCATCACGCCGATCTTGTCGATCATGAAGACGCTGCTGGCGCGCGACGCCAGCAGCCGCTTCACGCTGCTCTACGGCAACCGCTTGGCCGCGACGACGATGTTCAAAGAAGAGCTCGAAGACCTGAAGAACCGCTACCTCACGCGGCTGGTGCTGCACCCGGTGTTCTCGCGCGAGGTGGTTGACTCACCACTCAACACGGGCCGGCTCGACGCCGACAAACTCGCGCAGTTCTTGCGCTTGATCGGCCATGTCGACGAAGCCTTCATCTGCGGCCCGCACGCCATGAACGACGAGCTTGAGATGACCTTGCTCGCTGCGGGCATGG
>JANMMH010000015.1:0-4701 GCA_031373055.1 Rubrivivax sp.
TCAGGTGGCGTTGTCGCGTCGATTCGCCAACCCAAGGCCCGAGACCGCGAGCGACAAGTTCGACGGCGTGGCGTACCGCCGCACGCCGCAAGGTCTGCCGCTGCTCGAAGGCTGCGTCGCCAGCTTCGACTGCCGCACCGAGCAACGCCTGGAGGTTGGCGACCACGTGCTCTTCCTGGGCCAAGTCGAGGCCTTTGAGCACCACCCCGGCGCAGGCTTGCTGTACTGCCAGGGGCACTATGCCCAGGCTGAGAGCCTGGCCGCGCACCCATCCACCGCCCACCGCGACCCCGAGACGACATGAAATACAGCACCTTCATGATGCCGCTGCACCCCCCCGGGCGCAACGTCACCGAGACCCTGCAGGAAGACCGGGAGGCCATCATCCTGGCCGACCGGCTGGGCTACGCCGAGGCCTATGTCGGTGAGCACATCACCGATGCCGCCGAGACGGTCACCTCCAGCATGATCTTCCTGGCCACCTTGGCCACAGAGACCAAGCAGATCATGCTCGGCACGGGCACGCTCAACCTGCCCAACAGCCACCCGGCGACGGTGGCCGCGCAGGTGGCCATGCTCGACCACCTGCTCAAGGGCCGCCTCATCATGGGCATCAGCCCGGGCGGGCTGATGAGTGACGCCGAGGTCTATGGCAACTTCGGCCGTGACCGCAACGCGATGTTTGTCGAGTGCATCAACACGGTGCTGAAGATCTGGGAGTCCGACCCGCCCTACAACATCGAGGGCCAGTTCTGGAACATCACGGTGCAGAAAACCATGATCCCCGAGATCGGCCAGGGCTTCATCATGAAGCCCTACCAGAAGCCGCACCCGGCCATCGTGGGCACGGCGGTGGCGCCGTTTTCGCAAGGCGTGACGGAGATGGCCAAGCGCGGTTGGGGCCCGATTTCAGCCAACTTCCTGATGCCGGAATGGGTGAAAAGCCACTGGCCCAAATACGTGGAAGGCCGCGCGGCCGTGGGCGCGGTGGCGCAGCCGAGTGAGTGGCGCGTGGCCAAGAGCATCTTCGTGGCGGATGACGAGGCCACCGCGCGGCGCTACGCGCTGCAAGAGGGCGGGCCCTATCACTTCTACTTCAAGCAGCTTGCGCGCAAGCTCGTGGGCGGCGGGCGCGGCAACCTCTTCAAGACCGACCCGGCCATGCCCGACAGCGCCATCACGCCCGACTACGTGACGCAGCGCCTGGTAGTCGCCGGCACGGTGAATTCGGTGGTCGACCAGATCCTGGCCTTTCGCGAGCACGTGGGTGACTTCGGCAATCTGGTCTACGCCTGCCACGACTGGCAAGACGCCGCCTTAGGTAAACGCTCGATGGAGCTCTTTGCCACCGAAGTGATGCCGCGCGTGAATGCGGCGATTCGCGGCTGAACGGCCGGCGCTGAGCGACCGCCATGCAAGCCCACCTCAACGGCATCGACATGCACTACGACATCACGGGCAGCGGCCCGTGGCTGACGCTGTCGCATTCACTGGCCACCACGCTGGACATGTGGCGGCCGCAAGTGCAGCGCCTGGGCGAGCACTTCACGCTGCTGCGCTACGACACGCGCGGCCACGGCGGCACTTCGGCGCCCGCTGCGCCCTACACCTTGGAGCAGCTGGCCGACGACGCGCAGGCTCTTCTGCAGCACCTGGGCGTGGCGCGCACACATTGGGTGGGCCTGTCGATGGGCGGCATGGTCGGCCAGACGCTGGCCATTCGCCACCCGCAACTGCTGCACCGTGTGGTGCTGGCCGACACCACTGGCCAGGTGCCGAGTGCCGCCGCACAGATGTGGGCCGACCGCGTGCGCATCGCGCGCAGCGAAGGCATGGCCGCACTGGTGCAGCCGACGCTGTCGCGCTGGTTCACCGACCCCTATCGCGCCGCGCAGCCAGAGCTCATGGAACACATCGGCGCCATGATCCACCACACTCCGCTTGAAGGTTATGCCGGTTGTTGCGCGGCCATTGCCAGCACCAACACGCTGGCCGCGCTGCGGCAGCTGCGCGCACCGGCGCTCGTCATCGTGGGCGAGCATGACCAGGCCACGCCGCCTGCGGCCGCCCAGGCCCTGGCCGAGCACTGGCCCGGGGCCCGCTTGATGGTCTTGCCGGGCGCCGCGCACCTGTCCAACATCGAGCAGGCCGAGGCGTTCAATGACGCCGTGCTGGGCTTTCTTGGCGCGCCCAGCGGTGGCTGAGCTTGTCCCCGCGTTGCACTACTCAATCACCTCGTCGACGCGCAGCAGCAGGGCTTGCGGGATCTTCAGGCCCAGCGACTTGGCCGTCTTCAGGTTGACCACCAGCATCAGCTTGGTCGGCAGCTCGACCGGCAGATCCTTGGGTGCGGTGCCCTTGAAGATGCGGTCGACGTAAGCTGCGACGCGCCGGTCGATGTCGACGTCGCTGGCGCCGTAGGACATCAAGCCGCCGTCCTTCACGTGATAGGGCCACTCGTAAGTGGCCGGCAGCCGGTGCAGGGCGGCCTGTTCGATGATCTTCTTTCGGTCGCGCGCGAATCGGCTGGTTGCCGCCACAAAAACAGCCGTAGCGCGCGCTGCGCTGATCGTGGTGAAGGCCTTGGCGTAGTCGCCGCCCAGGACCTCAACGACGACAAGTTCCATGCCCAGACGGTCGGCGGCCCGGCGCACCTCTTGCCCCTGCGGGCTCGCTGCGGTCATGCCCTCGGTCACCAGCATGGCCACACGCGTGGCTCTTGGCACCATCTCCTTGAGCAGCGCCAGTCGCTTCTCGCCCAGCGTGCCCCTCCGGCGCAATCAGGATGCCGGTGACGTTGCCGCCTGGCCGCGCAAGGCTCGCCACGTAGCCGAGTGCGACGGGGTCACCGATGGTCACGAAGACGATGGGGATGGTGCTGGTGGCCGCCTTGGCCGCCCGGATCGGCAAGCCGCCGATGGCGACGATGACGTCGCACTTCAGCTGCACGAGCTCTTGCGCGAGTGCCGGCAGCTGTTCAGGCTTTTCTTCAGCGAAGCGCGCTTCGATCACGTAGTCCCGGCCTTCGGCGAAACCCAGCTCGCGCAAGTTCGTTACCAGGGACGTGGGGTTGAAGGTGGGCGTTGCCGGCCGCCTGCCCGGGTGCAGGTAACCCAGGCGCAAGACCCGTGACGGCTGCTGCGCCCGCACGGCCAGCGGCCCGCTCAGGAAGCCGCCTGCAAGCGTCCACACCAATGTTCTGCGCTCCATGGCTGTCATGCCTAGTGGTGACCGAAGGCGCGAGCATAGGGCGCTTTGATGGCAGCGCTTCATCAGTGGCGCGGCGCCGCCGTAGCGCGGTGGCAGCACGACTTGACGAGGCTTATTCGAAGACCTCGTCGATCCGCAGCAGCATGGCCTGCGGGATCTTCAGGCCCAGCGCCTTGGCCGTCTTCAGATTCACCACCAGCTGCAGCTTGGTCGGTAGCTCGACCGGCAGATCTTTGGGCGCGGTGCCCTTGAAGATGCGGTCGACGTAAGCCGCGATGCGCCGGTTGATGTCGACTGCGCTGGCGCCGTAGGACATCAAGCCGCCGTCCTTCACTTGATGGGGCCACTCGTAAATGGCCGGCAGCCGGTGCAGGGCGGCCTGTTCGATGATCTTCTGACGGTCGCGGTCGAATCGACTGTCCGCAGCCACAAAGACGGCCGTGGCGCGCGCCGCGCTGATGGCCGTGAAAGCCTTGGAGTAATCGCCGCCCTGGACCTCGACCACGACAAGTTCCACGCCCAGACGGTCAGCCGCCTGGCCCACCTCTTGCCACTGCGGGCTCGCTGCGGTGCCGCCCTCAGGCACCAAATAGGCGATGCGAGTGGCTCTCGGCACCATCTCCTTGAGCAGCGCCAGTCGCTTTTCGCCCAGCGTGCCCTGCGGCGCAATGAGGATGCCGGTGACGTTGGCGCCGGGTCGCGCCAGGCTGGCCACGTAGCCGAGCGCGACGGGGTCGCCGTTGAACAGGAAGACGATGGGGATGGTGCTGGTCGCCGCCTTGGCTGCCATGATCGCGTTGGGGCCGACGACGACGATGGCGTCGCACTTGAGCTGCACGAGCTCTTGCGCGAATGTCGGCAGCTGTTCCAGCTTCTCTTCAGCGAAGCGCGCCTCGATCACGAAGTCCCGGCCTTCGATGTAACCCAGCTCGCGCAAGTTCGTCACCAGGGCCAAGGGACCGAAGGTCAGCGAAGCCGGCCGCCTGCCTGGGTGGAGGAAACCCAGGCGAAAGGCGCGTGGCGGCTGTTGCGCGTGCACGGTCAGCGGCCCGCTCAGCAAACCGCCTGCAAGAGAGCCTACGAACGTTCGCCGCTCCATCGTTGCCGCGCCTCGGGATGATCGAAGGCGTGAGCATAGGGCGCTTTGGCCCACCGCGGGAACCGCTCGCCCACGCTGCTACGCCACCAACACCAGGGCGCCCACCGTGCCGCGCGACTCCAGCCGCGCGTGCGCTTGTGCTGCCGCTTCCAGGGTGTGGCGCTCGATGGGCGGCGGCGGTGTGCGCGGGTCGGCCAGGTGCGCCCACACCCGCTCGGCGCGCTGCGTGAGCAGCTGGCGTGTGGCCACGAAATCGAAGACCACTGGGCGCGAAAAGCTCAGCGACTTGTGCAGCAGCGCGTCGGGGTCGATGGGTTTGAGCGGCCCCGTGGCCTGGCCCAGGCTGATCCAGTGGCCGCAGCGTGCCAGCGCCGCCAGGTTCTCGTCGCGCG
>JANMMH010000017.1:0-22955 GCA_031373055.1 Rubrivivax sp.
CTGCTCACCGCCGTGATCTGCCTGCTCATCGGCGCGGGCGTGCCCACCACCGCCAACTACATCCTGGTGGCCACGCTGATGGCACCGGTGATCGTTGAGCTGGGTGCGCGCAGCGGGCTGGTGATCCCGCTGATTGCCGTACATCTCTTCGTCTTCTACTTCGGCATCATGGCCGACGTCACCCCGCCCGTGGGCCTGGCCTCGTATGCCGCCGCCGCCATCTCGGGCGACGACCCCAACGCCACGGGCTGGCAGGCCACCTGGTACAGCCTGCGCACCACCGTGCTGCCTTTTGTCTTCATCTTCAACCCGCAGATCCTGATGATCGGCGTGGGCTCCTGGGTCGACGTGGTGCTGGTGTGCGTGGGCGGCACGGTGGCGTCACTGCTCTTTGCGGCGGCCACGATGGGCTGGTTTCGCGCGCGCTGCAACGCCTTTGAGGTGTTGGTGCTGTTGTTGGCCACCTTCCTCTTCTTCCGCCCGGACTGGGTCATCGACCGCTTCTTACCGAAGTACGTCAGCGCACCAGTCGCGGACATCTACAAGGAGGCCGACAAGCTCGCCAAAGACGAGTGGCTGGTCGTCGGCATCGCGGGCACCGACATCGACGGCGACAAGATCACCAAGACCGTGGCGCTACCCATGGGCGAAGGCGCCACGGGCCGCGAGCGCTTGCGCAGTGGTGGTGTGACGATCAGCCAGCTGGGCGGTGAGGTTGAAATCGCCAGCGTCAAGTTCGGCAGCCGCGCACGCAAGCTCGGCGTCGAGCAGGGTTACAAAGTCAGCGAGCTGAAGTTGCCCAATCCGGCGCGGCCCTCGCCACACTGGATCTTGATCCCGGCGGGTGCCTTGGCGCTGCTCGTGTGGTTGCTACAAGGGCGGCGCATGTCAACGCCAAGGGCACTGAAGGAACGCGCATGACCCGTATCGCCCTCATCCATGCACTGACGCATTCGCTGGCACCCATCAACGACGCGATGGCACACAGCTGGCCCGACGCCACACGCATGAACCTGCTCGACGACAGCCTCTCCGCCGACCTCGCACACAGCGGCACGCTCGACGCCGCCATGACGCAGCGTTTTGTCGCGCTGGCCGACTACGCGGTCAGCACGGGCGCCGACGCCATCCTCTTCACCTGCTCGGCGTTCGGGCCATGCATCGAAGCGGTGAAAGTGCGGCATGCAGGCATTCCCGTGCTCAAGCCCAACGAGGCCATGATCGACGAGGCGGTGGCGCTGGTGAATGCACGCGGCGGCCCGATTGGTCTGCTCGCAAGCTTCGCGCCGACGCTGCCCAGCATGCTGCCCGAGTTCCCCGTCGGTGTGCAGGTACAAACAGCGTTAGCACAAAGCGCCATGGCCGCCCTCAACCGCAGCGACATGGCCGGCCACGATGCTGCCGTGCTCGAAGCCAGCGACCAGTTGGTGGCCGCCGGATGCAGCGTCATCGCGTTGGCGCAGTTCAGCATGGCGCGCACCGCCGCAGCGGTGGCCGCACGCACCGGCCTGCCAGTGTTGACCACACCCGACACTGCGGTGCGGCGGCTGCGCCTTCTTCTGGGCTGCGCGCAGTACGCAGGCAGACCTTAAGCCGAGTTGCGTTGCGTCGCACCAGACCGGGCAAGTTGGGATTGGACCGCTGTCCGGTGCTGAGGCGGCGTCCGTGCGTCGCAGCGGCAATGGCTTGGCGGTCTACAGCGTGGCGCGCCACGACTTGTGGATGCAAGGCTCGAGGCACAACGCCCAGCAGATGGATTACAAATCCGACTCAGCGATCGGTGAGACCAAAAAGCGCCACCGCCGCAGCCTGGCGCCGCGCCGCCTTGTCCACCGCCGCGACCTCGGGTGCAGCGGCGCGCACACCCTGCGTGCGGCGGCTCCTCAATCGCTCCACGAAGCGTGCCTGCGCGTTGACGTGGCGAAACGTTTGGGGCGACCGCAAGAACGCCAGCGCTAAGCCGGAGAAGAGCGTGCGCACGTCTAGGGCTTCGGGCTGGCGCCGGCTCAGTGCACGCTGAGCGTCGGCCAGCGAAAGCTTATGCATGGCGGCACTGAATGACAGCACCGAGCTCAAGGGCTGCGCAGCACCGTCCTTGGCTGAAGCGAAGGCCCGCAGCGGTGTGGTCATGAGCGCTTGCACCACGGGCGCCACATCGGCGTCGAACTCAGGCATCGCGTGCTGCGGGCAGGCGGCCAGCCAACGCGCCTGCATGGCTTGCGCGTCGCTGTCGAAAGCCAACACGCACAGCGCCTGCACGAGTACGCCCAGGCGCAAGGCGCGTGTCGGGTAGGCACCCCAGCGGCCCACGTCGTCGGGCTGCACTTCGCTGGCCGCACCGGGCGCGCCGTGCAAGAGCTCGGCCAGGGTCAGCGCGTAGGCCGGGCCGCAGCACAGCACGCCCCAAAGGTCGGCGAAAACCTCGCTGCGCCAATGCCGGCTCCAGGCTTGGCGGTGTGTCTCGTCAGCGCCGGCCAGCGCGGCCTGGATGACGGCGCGCAGCTCAGTGTCAAGCGCCAGATCGTCTTCGACGAGATGGCCGACTTCGTGGCCGACGAACACTGCGTCGGGCAGGTGCGCCGCCAGCGTCCACGGGATGCCGATCAGCGGCACAGGCATGCAGCGCAGGTAGGGCTCGAAGTCGTCGACCTGGTGCAGCACGCCGCTGTCTTCGTCGAGCTCGTAGCCTTGCTCTCGCGATCGCGCAAAGGGGCTCCAGCGCGGGTTGGTGTAGACCAGCGGCGGCAGCCGCGCGCGCTCGGGTGCGAGCTGACCGCTGGCCAAGGCGCGCTCGTGGGCCGGGCGGTAGGCCAGCCAGGCCAGGTCGTCGATGAGGTTGAGCGTGAGGCGCAATCCGGGCTCAACGCGCAACGCCCACTTGGCGCGGTAGCTGTCCCAGATTTGCAGGGCGGCCAGGATGCGCCGCTCCAGGCGTTCGATGTCGGCCCAGGCCGGCGCGGCTGATGCACGCAGCGCTGTGAGCTCGGTGCTGATGAGCGCGCGGATGGCGTCGAGGTCATGGCAGACCTCGTCGATCTGCGAGTGATGCAGGGCGAATTGCGTCTCGGCGTTGGCGCTGTCGCGCTGCCAGGCACGGCTTTCCTGGGTCAGGATGTCGAGCTTGGCGTCCAGGGCCAGCAGTCGGCCTGCGGGGATGGCAGACGTCGTCGGAAGCTCGGGCACGTCAGCTCATCTCTGTCGTTAGCGGCGTCGTCAGCGCGTCGCGCGCAAAGAGTGCGATGCCCGCGCTTGGCAGCAGCTCCACCAGGTCACGCTCGCTGCCGGCGGCGCCGCGTTCGGGCTCGGCCTGGCGCAGGCGCTGCACCAGCTCGGCCGGAGCCAGACCCTCAAACAAGTTCTGCACCAACGTGCTGGAGTAGCGGTGCTGCACCTGGGGCGGGGCCAGCCCCATGGCCACCACGGCGGGTAGCTTGCCGTACTCAAAAACATGCGCGGCAAAGGCGTTGCGCTGCAAGAGCTGGCGGATGGTCTCGTCGCGGCTGGTGGGCCGTGGCGACTCGATGACCAGCAGCGGCGGTGCAAACCTGGTCGGCAAACCTTCCATCAAGCGGGCAAGAACACTCGCACCAAGGACGGTGGTGTGTGCGCTGTGCGCGTCGGCAGCGAATTGCAGGCTGAGTTCGCGGCTGGAGCGCGACTGCGCGATCGGCGTGGCGATGTGGATCACCGTCCAGGCCTGGCGCGCGAGCAAGCCGCGCAGCCGCTCCAGGTCAGGCTGGTCCAGCACTTCAAGTTGCGCGCCCTCGCCGCGGTAGAGATATTCCAGGTCGGCGCCGCCCGTGGACAGACCGCGCTGCGTGCGCTGCTCGGCGGCGTGCATCGGTTTGATGAGCAACACGGCGCCCGATCTCGGCGGCGACGCGCTCGGAACAATCAGGCTGGACGCTAGTTTCATTTGCAGCGCCGCGACACTGCGGTCGTCAGCCACGCCACTGGGCTCGATGCCCACGCTCTCTTGCCACGCCCGCAGCAGCTGCGCGGTGACCGCGCCGAGTTGGCCATCAACCACGAGCTTGCCTTGGCCAAGCAAGCCCAGCGCCGTTTGCACCCAGGCAATGCGCGGCTGCAATCCACTCAGGGCCGGCGCGCGCCAAACGCGCTGCACCGCGCCGTGCAGCGTGAGTGCCCGCACGGGTGACTGCATGGGCAGCAGCGTAGGCAGCATCAGCTCCCAGGGCATCGCGTGCATGCCGGGCTGGCGGTGTTCGATCAGCAGCTCCAAGGGTGGCAAGCCGCTGCTGTAGACATGGCGCATGCGCTCTTGCACCATCTCGGGCAAGGCGCAGGCGGCGAGCTCACGGCCGAAGCCGAACCCCATGGCGCCCAGGCGCGAGACAAGCTCCCACGACGCCGCCTCGCTGAAGCGCCCAGCGCCGAACTCGGCCAGCATCGCGTTGATGGGCGCTTGCAGTGGCGTGCTGCGGCGCTCTTGCATCTGGCCGCTGTGCAGGTAGGCCACGCGGGTGACGCTGTCGGCATCGAATATGCGCAGGCCCATGGCGGCGGCGGGCTCCAGGCTTTCAGCGCCAACGGCTGCGGCCGCGTCTGTCGCCTTGGCGGAGGCCAGGCCTGCGGCCACGGGCTGTGGCGCTAGCGGCGCACTTGCTGGCATCAGCGCGCCGGGCATGCCCAGCGTCTCACCAATATGGCGCGCACGTTGCACGTTAGCTTTGACGTCGAGGTCGGCAAAAAGCTTGGGCTGGCGCGAGGCCAGGGCCAGCTGCGAGGCCAGGGCCAAGGCCTGCCAACTCGCCGGCAGCATGCCGGGTTGGTCGAGCTCGCGCAGTGCATGCTTGAGCAACTTCGCCGCAGCCTCGGTCTCGCCGGCACGCGCGGCGCGGTCGGCGGCTTCGGCCCGCACCACGGCGCAGAAGCCGCGCCAGCGCTTTTGCGTGATCAACAGGCGCGTCAGCCAATTCGCGGGCAGTACCTCGGTGGGCGCCAGGCCCAGGCGGTCGCAGCACAGCGCGAGCTGGCGCTGCCAGGGCTGGGGTTCTTGCGCGGCGACCAGTGCTCGCAGGCCGCGCAGCTCTTGCACCGCCCGTTCAGGAAGCGTCAAGACCCGCAGCATCTCGGCGCGCTGCATCACGAGACGAATGCGGTCGCCCGGCAGCAGGCGTTGTTGGCTCGGCAGCTTCAGCGGCTGCACGTGGCACAGGCGGTCCAGATGGCGCACCAGACTGGCGGGCAAGGCAACAAGCGGCCTGACGTGGCGCAGCTCGCGCATGGACTGCAAGCGCAGGCCGACGTAGTCGACGCCCTCGAGCGTGTCGGCCAACGCCTGCGCCTGCTCGATGCGAGTGGCCGCGTCGTTCAACGCCAGGCCGCCCACCGCAAGCTGCATGCGCACACGCCAGCGCTCGCTGGGCACCTGGGCCAAGAGGCCGCGCGCCTGCGCCAGCAGCTGCTGGCTGCTGGCCTCCTGGCCCATGCGGTCGTGCAGGGCGCTGCGCATCAAGAGGTGCTCGGCGCGCAACTCAATGTCTTCACCACTCAGCGCGTCTTCGTTGTCTTGCAGGTGTTCGGCGGCCAGGCGCAGGTTGCCCAGGTCAAAGAGGTAGACGCGCGCCATGCTCAGGCGGGTGCGTACTTCGTCGAAATGCTCGCCTAGCTCGGCCTGCATGGACATCGCCTGGCTCATGGCGTCAAGCGCGGCGCCGTGGTCGAGCAGGCTGCGGGCAGCCTGTGCTAACACGCGAAGGGCGCGCAATGTCAGCGCGCTCGTGGCGGGCTTGTGATGCGCGCTCGACGTCTCGGGCCCTGCGTGCAGCGCGGCGCTGGCGAGTGCGCGCGCGCTGCCGGCGTCACCCGCCGCCAGCACCAGCTCGGCATGTTCGACGTGTTGCAGGCGGCGCGCGCTCGAGCCCGGCTCGGTGCCCTGCGCGGCCATCTGCTGCAGCTGCAATCGCAGCGCCGCGTCGCTCAGGCCCGCCGCCTCCAGCAGCTGCGGCATGCCTTGCGCCAGGCTGCGTTTGGCCGCGCTGGCCGCGCTGCGCGAACGCCAACGCGGCTGCGCCGGACTCAGATCATCTTGCGCTTGCAGCGACAAACGCAGCGCCTGGCGAGGTGCGGCCTCGCGCAAGCATTGGTCGACCTCGGCCTGCACGGATTCGGCATACGACTCGGCGTCGCCCTGGCGCCAGACCAGGCGCCCCCATTGGCGGCCGAATTCACGCGCGCGTGGCGCGTCCAGCGTGCGGTAACCGCGCTCAAGGGCTAACAACACCTGGGAGCGCAGCTCGGCCTCTGGCCGCTGGCGCAAGGCGTCTTCGAGTTCGCGCAAGGCGGCACGCTTTTGATCGGCATCGGCCGCCAGCGCAAGGCGCAGCTGGCCACGTTGCGCCAGGCCCGGCTGGGGCGCATTGCCGGGCAGTGCAATGGCGTCGAACTGCGCGAGCTGCTGGCGCGCCTGCATGAGGTGTTTGACGGCCTGGCTACTGTCTTCACTGATGCGCCCGCGCTGCGCGTGCAGCTCGGCCAGCGCAAAGAGCGCATGCGCACGCGCCCACGGCGGCACCAGCGCCGGTGCGCCCGGCGTGGCTTCGCTGTCGGCAAGGTCGCGCGACAAGACCAGCAGCGCCAGTGCTTCCACCACCTCGTCGTCAAGCTGCCATTGCTGCACACGCCGCAGCCAGGCCGGCGCGGCCGCCGCGCCATGCAGTTGGAAGTCGTGGTAACTCAGCTCGGCCAGGCGCTCGGCGTCGCTGCGCGTGGCCGCACTGCTGCGCGCATAGGCCATGGCAGCGCGGTGCACTTGCTCGACCACCGGGCGGTCGCGCTGCAAAAGCGCCCGGCGCATGGGGTGGCTGACCACCGGCTGGATGACCACCGCCTCGCTGACCTGCGCGTCGACGCTGACCCATGACGACGCGCTGGCGTACTCGCGCAGCTGGCGCCACAGCACATCGGTGTCGAGCTTGCGCTGCGCCGCACCGCTGGGCCCGGCCCACAGTGCTGGCCAGTCTTTGTGCGCCACACCGTCTTGCGCCGGATCGTCGCTGCGCAGGTCACCACGCCAGGCGCTGCGCATGGCGCGCAGCAAGACGTGATCGACAAAGCTGCGCGTGAGCCTTCGTGCCAGCACGCCGTAGCGCAAGAGCCAGCGCAACCGCGCGTCGGTGATGCGCTTGAGCACGCGCTCGATGAGGTAGAGCATGTCGACGTCGACACCACGGCCGAGGCCGGCGACGTCGAGGTCGGGCGTGGTCAGCAGGATGTCGGCATAGAGCGAAAGCTTGAAGGGGCTGCCATGCGCGCGCTGCACCACTGCTGCCAACACCGCGTCGCTGGGCGGCTTGATGCCGGTGAGGCGACGCTGCAAATAGCCGCGTGACTCGGCGTCATCGAAGGGTGTGACCTCACAGGCCAGCACCTGGCTGGCAAAACGCGCCTGCACCAACGGGTACTGTTCGGCCAGTGTGTAGCGCCCGGCCAGGATGAGCAGCAGCTTGGGTGCATGCGGGGCGGGTGCGAGCTCTTGCACACGCTGGCGCACGGCGCTGATGGCTTCGACGACATCGAGCACGTTGACCTGGTGCTTGAGCGTGGCCTCTTCCAGTGTGTCCAGCACCAGCACCACGCTCGTGCCCGCGCAGCGCTCAACCAACGTACGTGCCATGCGCTCGCGCACTTCGGCTTCAAGCGCCGCCAGTCGCGCCTGCACGCCCTCGCCGCCCTCGGGGGCGAGGCAACGCCGGCGCTCTTCGGCGATGTCGCGCAGCAGCTCAAAGAGCGGCGCGCCGGGCAGTTGCGTGTCCAGCCGTTCGGCGAGTTTGCCGAGCAGGAACACCGGCGCCAGCGCACGCTCGGCGTCGTCAAGAAAGTCAAAATCCACCCGTGCAATGGGCATGCCGCGCGGCAAGCACCAGCGCGCGCCAAGCCAGCACAGAAACAAGGTCTTGCCGCTGCCCCCGGGCGCATGCATTTGCAGGATGAAGCGCTGCGGGTCGGTAAGCAGGCTTTCAAAGTCCGCCAGTACGTGGCGCCGCTCCAGGTAGCGCCCGGTGCGGAAGTAGTCGTCGGCGAGTGCGGCGCGCGCGCCCAGCAAGCCGCGTTCGCGCGTCATCACACTGGCCAGCTCGGGGCTGATGAAGCGCGCGGTTTGGCCCAGCAAGTCCAGGAGCGACTCGCAGCGCGCGAGGTCAAAGCGTTCGCAGGCGCTGGCGTAGAGCTCACGCCAATGCGCTTCGGCCTGGCTCTGGCGCAGGATGAGGCGGTGGTAGAGCCGCTCGATCTCGGCGTCGGGCCCACGCGCCGCAAAGGCGTCGGCTAACTGTTGATGTAATTGCGTCCACTTCGGCGCGCCAACGGTCAAGTCATCGCTGTCGCCACCTGCGGCGGCACCCAGGTCCAGCCAATGCGCGCGGCGTTTGTCGTCCAGCGCGTACCAGCCGCTGCGCCCAGGCGTGGGCTGCACGGCGCCGACGTCCAGCAGCCGCTCCAGCAATTCCGGCGTGGCGTCTGCCGCCGGCGCCACGAGCTCGTCAAACATCGCGCGGTCAAAGCGCCGTGCCAGCGCCGCGGCGCGCAGGCCACGTTGCTCTGAGGCTGGCAGCAGCGCCGTGAGCAGGTCGCCGCCCGAGGCCAGCGCCTGCTGGATAGCGGCCAGCGCCGAGGCGATGACCGGGGACGCGACGTCGATGCTCATGTCCGTTTGGGCGTGAAAATCGATAGCGCCCGATTGACGTCTTCCAACAGGTCTGCCCCCCAACCACGCGCAGAGCCATGCTTGACGAGCAGTTGCTCGAGCATGGTTGGCACGAAGCTCATGCCGTAAAGCTCGGTTGAAAACTGATGGCAAAGCTGACGCGAGACGCGGGCGAAGTCGCTGCTACGAAAGTACGGCACGTGCACGATGGGCCCACGCAGCGCGTCAAGCTCGTTGCGGCAATCGTCGTACTGCTCCTGGCTCAGCACCAGCATCAAACGCACCCCGCGAACACGGCCCTCGGCGATAGGTTTGCACAGCCCGGGCAAGAGGGTGGATTTGAAGGCGCCACGCTCCAGGCCTTCGAGCTGGTCAAGCTCGAGCAGCAGGCCTCCAGCCGGCGCGCTGGCGGCCAGCGCATCGCAGAACGACACGGTGGTGTCGGCCATAAAGGTCTCGGGCAAATCTGGGCATGCGCTCAAGCCCAGGCCCACGTCGCCCACCACGCCCGCAGGCGCAGGCTCGAAGGTGCTCAGGCCTTGCTGGCGCCGGTTCAGGCCCCAGTTGAAGTCGCGAAAGGCCTCCGCGGCTAACGGCCAAGTGGCGTGCATGGTGGGTGCTTCGCCGGCGCGGCGCCGGCAGCCGTCACGCATCAAGCGCAGGGCGTCGAGCCAGTCGAGCTTTTCCTGGCCGGCGAACTTGACCTGCAACACCGTCATGCCCGCACGTTTGCAGGCCTGCGCGCTCCAGTGGGCCAGGTGCGACTTGCCACTGCGCCCTTCGCCCACCACCACCACCATGTGCCCAGACCACTGCGCCGCAGATTTGGCGCAGCAGCGTATCGCGGCATGCGCCTGGCGCCGCTGCGACAAGCGGGCGACGAAACGCTCGGCCATGGCCGACTCTTGCTGCCTTGGCATGCGTGGCAAGACCTCGTGCGGCTGCACGCGCAAGGCCAGCACGGGGTAGGCCCAGTTGGCGTCCAACACGCCCATGCCGGGCCGGCCGAAGGTCATGCCCCGGCGCGCCGCCTGCACCGCCGCATCGATGTCCTGCCCGCCCTGGCCGATCAGCGTGCGATAGAACTCGACGGCGAAGTCCTGGGCCAGATCACCCGCCACGTCGCCCTGCATGCCCAGTGTGGCCACCGCGCCAGCGCGCATGAAGGCCTGGCTGACACTGGCCACGGGCGCCGGCTCGGACGCACCGGCGCTGCTGCGGCAAGCGTTGAGGAAGGCCAGACGCGGCGCGCAGTCCCTGAGTTGCACGCGGATGTCGGCCAGCTTCCAGTCAACGTAGCCGGCCTGGCGGCCAGGCGCTGGCCCGCCCGTTTGCCACAGGCTCAAGGCGTGGTGCTCGGCGCTGCCTTCGCCCTGGCCATGGCCGATGAAATGCAGCACATGCGGACGCACCTCGGCGCAGGCCGCCACGATCTCGGCCGGCGACGGGTGTTCGAGCACGTCGTACTCCACGTCGTAGCGCAAATCAGATGACGAGAACAGATGCTCCAGCGCACGCAACTCGCTGTTGGCGGCGATCTGCGTGCCAGCCCCGGCGTCAGGCTCGGCGCATTGGGCGATCAAGATGCGCACGGGCCAATCTTGATCGGCGGGCGTGCCTGGCGAATCCACCCAGCGACACCACGGCCGGCCGGGGTGCAGGGCCATGAAGTCGTCGTCGTCGTCGTGCGCGCGCTCCCAGGGCAGGCGGTGCAGCGTGGTCAGTGCCTTGTCGCTGCCGATGTCGATGACGGTGCGCAGCGCGCCCTGCGTGCGCAAGGCCTGCCAGGCTTTGCGCACGGCGCCGCGCGCAAGCAGTGCGTAGACGAAGCGGCCCACTTCGGCCGGCACTGGCGTGCTGGCCATCAAGGCGATGACACGCTCGGCGCTCAGCGGCTTGCTCGCGTCGTCGGGGTCGGCGATGGCGGTTTCAAGGCTGAGATCAGGCGGGATCGTGGCCACGGCCCGTTTGACCGCAACGAAGGCGCCTATCGTGCCGTCGGCCGCAGTGTCAGCCAGTGCCAACGCGATGTCGAATCCAGCCCCGGCCTTCTTGGCAACGCTAATGCTGATGCGTAGGGTGCGCATGCGCGCCGTTGCGCCGGCTCAGTCCAACACCGACAACACCACCGCCGGCTGCGCCACATAGGGCTTGCGTGTTTCCACCAAGCCGCTGCGCATCACCTCTTCAGGATAGAAGACCCAATGCCCGCGCTCTTTGACCAACTGCCCGGCCTTGTAGGCGGAGGCCGCGCGTGTGCCAGGGTCACCCTTGAACGACACGGTGGTGGTGCTGGCCAGTGACACCGAGCCTTTGCCGCCCAGGTCGAGGAAGCTTCCCACCTTGCCCTGGATGTCGGCGTGAAAGGCTAGTCTGTCGCCACGGCTCATCAAGAGCTCGGTGGCATAGGCGTACTCGTAGGCGATATGCAAGCGGCCGTCTTCGATGTACTCCTTGGGCATGCCCTTGGTGTTGAGCGAGTCGACCAGCGGATAAAGCTGCGCCGGGTCGATGCTGCGATAGGTCACGCCCGTGAAGGCAAACGCGAAGTTGCGTGAACCGGCAAAGCCGAGGTCGATCTTCGGCGCAGCGTCGATGCCGATGCACTTCAGTGCGCTTTCCAGAAACGACACCGCAGCGTCTAACTTTTTTTCGGAGGTGTATTGCGTGTTGATGTCGCCCAGCGTGCCTTCGCTGGGCACCAGCGCGGCGGCTGCAGGCAGCGTACCGGCCAGGCTGCCAATGCGCACCAGGCGGCGCTGGTCGCGCAGGTAGTGGTAGAGCTCGGGTGGCTGCACGCCGCTACGCGGCAGAAACACGGGCTGGTAACCCATGCCATAGAGCGTGCGAACGAGGGCGTCTGCCATGTTGCTGCCTCCAAGGTGCCGATGCCATGCACAGGCGAGGTTCATGATGCATCAGGCCCCGGGGCGTGGCAATCCAAGAGTTTAGGGAGGGCACGCTCACTCGCTTGCATCGACACCGACGTGCCGCAAGCTGTAAGCGAATGCGTGCGCGAGCTCAAGTCGCGCCGCCGCTTGCCGAACACGCTGTGGAGCCCCCCGGCCGGCCACCCTGCCCCGGCCCAACCTTGACGGAGACCCTCGATGAAAAACACGCTGCCCACGTCGCTCGTTCTCGCACTCGGTTTGTGGACCGCAGGTGCAGCCCTGGCCAGCGGTGCCGCCGCAATCACCGGCGAAAAACTCGACAGCGGCTTGGGCCAGTTGCCGCACTACTCGACCTGGGTTGACCGCTCGGGGCGTGCCGTGGTGGCTGCGCGCGTACCCGGCGAATCGCTCGACCAAGGACTGGGCGAGCTGCCGCACTTTTCACGCTGGGTCGACAAGAGTGGCGCCGACCCGATGGGCTTGAAGGTGGCCAAGCGCTAGTCCCGCCTGGGGCCTTTTCGGCCCTGCATGCTTTGTGCTGCGGCGCCTTCGCGCCTGTCGCGCCCACGCCCCGCGTGGGCGCGTTGTCGTTGACCTCGATGGCGTTAACGCGTTAACAACTCTCGGCGGCGCGCCTGACCTGGCCCGCTCGCCACCCACAGTGCTCGCAAGACTCAACTAATATCCACACTGGTCGAAATAGCTCACTTAGAACCAGATCTGGTGATTCTGGTCGGAGGCTTGCGATGCAGTTGAACACCAACCAATACCGCTCGGCCTCGGGCTGGGCCGAACCGCTGGCGACCGCGCTTGACGGCCCGCAATCGCTGGTCCTGGTCTTCGGAGCCAGCGAGTTCGCCGGCGAGCAGCGGCCCTTCGACGATCTCGCCGCAGCATTTCCCAACGCCGTGATCGCTGGCTGCTCGACCTCGGGCGAAATCACCGGCGCCCAGGTGCATGACGCCAGCATCAGCGTCGCGGTGACGCGCTTCGATCACACCCGCCTGAAGCTCGCGGTGACCGAGGTTACCGGGCCCGCAGACTCCGGCGCGGCAGGCGAACGGCTGGCGGCCCAGCTGTGCGGCGAGCCTGACCTGTGTGCCGTGTTTGTACTGTCCGACGGCTTGTGCGTGAACGGCACACCGCTGGTGGCGGCGCTGACCCAGCATCTGCCGCCAGGCGTGGCCATCACCGGCGGCCTCGCTGGCGATGGCAACCGCTTCGTCAGCACCTGGGTGCTGGCTCGCGGCGTGCCACGACGGCACCACGTCAGCGCCGTCGGTTTTTATGGCCAGCGACTGCAGATCGGACTGGGTTGCGACGGCGGCTGGAAGGACTTTGGTCCTGAGAGGCGCATCACCCGCTCTGAAGGCAACGTGTTGTTCGAGCTCGACGGCAAACCGGCGCTGGACCTCTACAAGGACTACCTCGGGCAGTTGGCCCAGGGCTTGCCGGGGACGGCGCTGTTGTTCCCCTTGTCCATTCGCCGGCCTCTGTCAACGGCCATGCCTGTGGTGCGCACGATTCTCGGCGTCGATGAGGCGCGGCGTTCGTTGACCTTCGCGGGTGACGTGCCGCAGGGCTGGGTCGGACGGCTGATGCGCACCACAGACGACGGTCTCATCGGCAGCACCGCGGTGGCCGTGGCGCAGGCCACGCAAAGCCTGAATGCCCGCAGCGACGCGTTGGTGGTTTCCGTCAGCTGCGTCGGGCGCCGCCTGGTTCTTGGCGAGCGCACCGAAGAAGAGGTCGAGACCATCGTCGCCGGCGCGCCGCAAGGGGCCGCGCATGTCGGCTTCTATTCCTACGGCGAGATCTCGCCCGGTGTGGACGGCGGCGTCAGCGAGTTGCACAACCAGACGATGACGGTGACCGTGTTCACGGAGACATGAGCACGTGCCTGCACCGCTGCATCCCCTGCTGATACGCTAGCTGCGCCGCATCGGCATCGATGCGAGCGACGCGGCAGATGTGCCTGAGGTGCCGGCCTTGCTGCTGGAGCGTGTCAGCCGCGCCTACGCCGAGGCCGACCAGGACCGCTATCTGCTCGAGCGTTCGCAAGAGATCTCATCAGCAGAGATGGCGGGCTCTACGCCGCGCTTCAGGCCAGCCAGGGCAGATTGGCGAGTCTGTTGTCACTATCTTCCGACTGGGTTTGGGAGCAGGACGCGGAGCTGCGCTTCACCTACCTGTCTGAGGGCATCAGCCGCGTCGGTCTCGTCCCGTCCACACTCATCGGCATGCGGCGCAAGATCGATGAGCTTCCCGCCGTGGCCGGCAACGACCCAGCGGTCTTTGAGGCCGCCGTCGCGGCACGTGAGCCTTACCGCAACTTCACTTTCGGCATGAAGCTGCACGAAGGCCGGCACTTGTACATGCGCATCAGCGGTGAGCCGGTGTTCGAAGACGGCGTCTTCAAGGGCTATCGCGGCGTGGCTTGCGACGTCACCCAGGCCACCGTGGCCGAGCAGCAGGTGCAGCAACTGGCGCGCTACGACAGCCTCACGGGCCTGCCCAATCGCAATATGTTCACGCACGAACTCGAGCGCGCCGTGACCAAGGCGCAGCGCAGCGATGGCAACTTTGCGTTGCTGTTCATCGACCTCGACCGCTTCAAGACCATCAACGACACCTTGGGCCACGCCGCCGGCGACGACTTGTTGAAGGTGATGGCCTCACGCCTGGCCGCCCTGCTGCGCGGCGCCGACATGGTGGCCCGATTGGGCGGCGACGAATTCGTCGTGCTGATTGACGCCTGCGTCGAACCGGAGGCGCTGTCTCAAGTTGCCAGTCGCTTACTCGCGGTGCTGTCCGAGCCCTTGGCGCTGGCTGAGCGCAATGTGCAGGTCAGCGCCAGCGTGGGCATCAGCCTGTACCCAAGCAACGGCACTGACGCGGCAACCCTGCTCAAGTGCGCCGACACCGCGATGTACCAGGCCAAGGCGCGCGGCAAGAACAATTTCCAGTTCTTCACGCCAGAGCTGACACGCCGCGCGACCAATCACTTCGCGCTCGAGAGCGGCCTGCGCCAGGCGATCGAGCGCAAGGAGCTGCGACTGCACTTTCAACCCAAATTCCACGCCCAAAGCGGCGCCTTGACGGGCGTTGAGGCCCTGGTGCGATGGCAACACCCGCAACGTGGCCAACTCGCACCGGGCGAGTTCATCACGCTGGCCGAGGAAAGCGGGCTCATCGTGCCGATCGGTCGCTGGGTCATCGAAGAAGCCTGCCAGCAAATGCGGCGCTGGCGCGACGAAGGCTTCGACCCCGTGCGTTGCGCCGTCAACCTTTCGGTGCGACAACTCGCCAGCAACACCTTGACCGACGACCTTCTAGCGGCTCTGGCGTCGGCCAGGCTGGAGCCGGGCGCGCTGGAGGTCGAGGTCACTGAAAGCCTGCTCATGGCCGACCCCGATCGCGCGCAGCTCGTGCTGCAGCGCCTGCACACGATGGCCGTGCATATCGCGATCGACGACTTCGGCACCGGCCATTCCTCGCTGTCCTACCTCAAGCGCTTTCCCGCGCAGACACTGAAGATTGACCGTTCGTTCATCAGCGGGCTGCCTGCGGACCGAGACGACGCCGCCATCACCGAGGCCGTGGTCGCCATGGCGCACAGGCTGGGCAAGGCGGTCGTCGCTGAGGGCGTGGAAACCGAAGAGCAGATGCGCTTCCTGCGTGGCATCGGCTGCGACGAAGTCCAGGGCTACCTGCTGGGACGCCCGGTGCCCGCGCGGGAGCTGAGCCAGCGGCTCGGGCCTGTCGCGCGCAAGCCCAATCGGCCCTACCTCGCGATCGCCAAAGTCGCATAGACCGCTACGGGCGCGTGGGCTGCGCTGCGCCCACGCTCGACGGTGGCCAGGCGCTCGCCGTGCCGCAAAATCGACCCATCTTTTTTCTGGCGCGGCCAGGCGGAGCCCCGATTGACCGACGCTTTCATCCTTACCCTGTCCTGCCCCGACCGCGCCGGCATCGTGCATGCGGTCACCGGCTTGCTTGCCGCGCAAGGCGGCAACATCAGCGAAGCCGCGCAGTTCAACGACCAGGACACGGGCCTGTTTTTCATGCGAGTGCGCTTTGCCGCACCGGGTGCCAGCGTAGCCACGCTCTCAGCACCACTTGCCGAGCTGGCACGCAGCCTGGGCATGAAGTGGCAGCTCACCGAAGCACACGCGCGCATACCCACCATCATCATGGTCAGCAAGCTCGGGCACTGCTTGAACGACCTGCTCTTCCGCTACCGTTCGCAACTCCTTCCGCTGGACATCCGCGCCATCGTCTCCAACCACCGCGACTACTACCAGCTTAGCGCCAGCTACGACATCCCCTTCCACCACATCCCCGTCACCGCCGCGACGAAAGCGCAAGCGGAAGCCAAGCTGCTGGAGATCGTGACGGCCGAGCGCGCCGAACTGGTGGTGCTGGCGCGCTACATGCAGGTGCTGAGTGACGAGCTGTGCCGCGCACTCGAAGGCCGCGCTATCAACATCCACCACTCTTTCCTGCCCAGCTTCAAAGGCGCGCGGCCTTACTTTCAGGCGCATGAACGCGGCGTGAAGATCATCGGCGCCACGGCGCACTACGTCACCGCCGAGCTCGACGAAGGCCCGATCATCGAACAAGACATCGCGCGCGTGGACCACTCTAACGATCCGAGTGAGCTGACCGCCATCGGCCGCGATGTCGAAAGCGCGGTACTCGCGCGCGCCGTCACCTGGCATGCGCAGCGGCGTGTACTGGTGAACGGGCACAAGACGGTGGTGTTCCGGTAGTGCGTTCAATAAAACGCGGCCCGCGATGCAAGTCGACCCCATCCTCATCGAACTGCCCACCGCGCTGGAAACCGCGCGGCTGCGGCTGCGCCCGCCGCGGGCCGGCGATGGCGCGATGGTGTGCGCCGCGGTGACCGAGTCCCTGCCCGCGCTGCGCCAGTTTCTCGCCTCGCTGCCCTGGGTGGCGAGCGACCCCACGCCAACATCCTCAGAGATCTGGTGTCGCAATGCCCAAGCCAACTTCATCGCCCGCAAGGACATGCCGTTTTTGATGTTTGACAAGGCGGCTGGCGGGGCCGACGTGATGGTCGGCGTGGTCGGCCTGCACCGCCCGGCGTGGGCCACGCCGAAGTTCGAGGTCGGCTACTGGGTACACACGCGTTTTGCGGGCCAGGGCTACATCAGCGAAGGCGTGCATGCGCTGACCGAGATGGCGTTTGCGCAACTGCACGCCGCCCGCGTCGAGCTCATCACCGACGAAGACAACGCTGCCTCACGGCGCATCGCAGAGCGCTGCGCCTACGTGCTGGAGGGCACCTTGCGCAACGAGCGCCGCGCGCCCGACGGCACGCTGCGGCACACCTGCATGTACGCGCGCACCGCGTAGGCCTGACGCGCACCAGAAGCCTTACGGCCTACTGCTCAAACTTCGGGCTGATGAGGTTCTCGAACGAGAACACTTCGTCCCACTTCGCCTGCGTCAGCAAGCCGCGCTCCAGAACCACGATGTCGTGCAGCGACTTGCCGGTGTCGTAGCCCTCTCGCGCGATCTCGGCGCAGAGCTTGTAGCCCAGGGTGGGCTTGAGCACAGTCACGATGCCCAGGGAATTCAGCACCATGTCACGCGTATGTTCGGCGTTAGCCTTGATGCCGTCGACGCAGTTCACGCGCAGGCTGTAGATGGCGTGTTGCATGGTTGAAATCGAGGTGAAGAGCGCAAAGGTGATCACCGGCTCCATGACGTTGAGCTGCAATTGGCCGGCCGACGCCGCCAGCGTCACCGTCAGGTCCAGGCCGATGACGAGGAAGCCCGTCTGGTTGACGACTTCAGGGATCACCGGGTTGACCTTGCCCGGCATGATCGACGAGCCCGGCTGCAGCTGCGGCAGGCGAATTTCGTTGAAGCCGCAGCGTGGGCCCGAGGCCAAGAGCCGGATGTCGTTGCAGATTTTCGTGAGCTTGGACGAGGTGCGCTTGAGCACACCCGAGAGCAACACGTAGGCGCCGGTGTCCGAGGTCGCTTCGATCAAGTCGCCTGCAAGGATGAAGCTGAAGCCGGTGAGCTGCGACAGGTGCTGGGTGGCGAGCGCGGGGTAGCCGGGTGCCGCCGTCACCGTGGTGCCGATGGCGGTGGCGCCGAGGTTGATCTCGTGCAGGAACTGGCGCACCTCGGCGATGCGCTGCACCTCTTCGCCCATCGTCGTACCCCAGCCATGAAACTCTTGGCCCAGCGACATCGGCACGGCGTCTTGCAAATGCGTGCGGCCCATCTTCAGCACCTTGTCGAACTCACGCGCCTTGGCGAAGAAGGCTTCTTGCAGCAGCCCAAGCTCGGTCATGTAGCTGTCCAGCCGCAGGATCAGCGCGAGGCGAAATGCGGTGGGGTAGACGTCGTTGGTCGACTGCCCGAAGTTGACGTGGTCGTTGGGGCTGACGAACTGGTATGCGCCTTTGGGGTGGCCGAGTATTTCCAATGCCACATTGGCGATCACCTCGTTGGCATTCATGTTGGTTGACGTCCCAGCACCGCCCTGAATGAAGTCGGTGACGAATTGCTCGCGCATCTCGCCGGCGATGAGCCGGTCACAGGCCTGGGCGATGGCGTTGGCCACTGCCACGTCAAGCACACCGAGGTCGCGGTTGGCCAGCGCCGCAGCCTTCTTCACATAGCCAAACGCCTTGACGAAATTGGGCTCCTGAGACATCGGGATGCCGGTGATGTGGAAGTTCTCCATGCCACGCAGCGTCTGCACGCCGTAGTAGGCGTCGGCGGGGATTTGCTTCTCGCCGAGGAAGTCCTTCTCGGTGCGATAGGCCATGGCCGTCTCCTGGAGTTCGGGGCATTGTGTGCGTCTGCGCTGCACCCCTGGCACCCGTCTTGCTAATTGGGTGTGGGCCATGCGTTGATCCATGCAGCGCGCCCTACCCGCCGCCTGCCCAGCGGAGTGATCACGGAGACATCGAATGAAAAGACGCGAACTGTTGACCGCCGCTGCCGCCATGCTCGGCACGCCTGCTTTGGTGAGCGCGCAGGCCAGCGGCTGGCCCACGCGCGGGCCGATCCGCCTGATTGCGCAGTTCCCGCCAGGCGGCCTGGTCGATGTGGTGTCGCGCCTGATGGCGCCGCACCTGTCGCAAGCGCTCGGGCAATCGGTGTTGGTGGAAAACCGCCCCGGCGCGGGTGGCCTGATCGGCACCGACTACGTGGCCAAACAAGCTGCGGACGGCTACACGCTGCTGGTCAGCCACGCCGCTGTGCACGTGTATGCCACAGCCACGCGGCGCACCATGCCCTTTGACGCGCTGAACGACTTCACGCACATGGGCATGCTGGTCGAAGCGCCCATGGTGCTGGCCGTGCGCGCGCAGTCGCCCTTCCAGAGCCTGGAGCAGTACGTCGCCGCCGCGCGGACCAAGCCGGTGCGCTACGGCACGTCGGGCATCGGCTCGGCCAACCATCTGTATGGCGAGTTGCTGAAGATCGAGGGCAAGGCGCCGCAACACGATCATGTTCCCTACCAAGGCAGCGCGCCGGCCATGCAAGACCTGCTGGGCGGCCAGATCGAGAGCGTGTTCGATCCCATCACCACCAACGTCGCCGCGCTCAAGGCAGGCTCCTTGCGCGCGCTGGCGGTGTCCACGCCCAAGCGGCTGGCGGCGCTGCCCAACATCCCCACCTTTGCCGAGCAAGGGTTCTCCAGCCTGACGGGCTCGCAGTGGCTGGGCATGTCGGCCCCCAAGGGCCTGCCCGCACCCATCGTGCAGCGGCTGACGGCCTTGATTCCCGACGTGCTGGCCCGCCCCGACGTGATGGCGCGGCTGGAAGACTTGCAGACGCTGCCGCGAAGCCCGAACGTCATTGGCGACGACTTTGCGCGGCTGGTGCGCACGCAAATCGAATCGTGGCGCGCCGTGGCGCGAAGCGCTAACGTCGAGGTCATCGGCTGAGCCAGCCCTAAGGACCCGAGCACGCGTATGACGCACGACGAACCGCAGACCACAAGCACCGCCAGCCCCGCCACAGCCGCGCAGGCGGTCGACGAGTTCCTGCGCCTGATCATGATGCCCGACCCCGTGGCGGCGCGGCGCTACACGGCGGCGGGCATGCGCATCCGCTTCACTGGTGGGCGCGCCATGAGCGACCCCACCGAGTGCACCAAGTTCAACGCATCGCGCTACAAATGGGTGAAAAAGCGCATCGAGCGCACCGAAGTGGTGATCAACGATGGCAGCGCTGACGCCGACACTGTCGTCTACAGCCTGGGCACCCTGTACGGCGAATGGCCCGATGGCCGGGCGTTTGAAGGCAACCGCTACGTTGACCGGTATGTCGTACGCGCGGGCTTGATCGTCGAGATGGACGTCTGGAACGACAGCGCCGAATGGATGCTGGTGCGCGCGGGTTTGGCCACGCTGTGACGGCTTGATGCCGGCCACCTACACCGGCGCGCTGCCCACGCACGGCCGCTTCGACTACCAGGCCATCACCCAGCGCGCGCCCTACCGCTGGCCCGGCGGCGCAGGCTTGGCGGTGTACCTCGGCTTCAACATCGAACACTTCGCGTTTGGCCAGGGTCTGGGCGCGAACCTTGGGCCGAGCAGCCCGCAGCCCGATGTCCTGAACTACAGCTGGCGTGAGTACGGCAACCGTGTGGGCGCTTGGCGCTGCCTGGAACTTTTCGACAGCCTGGGCCTGCCCGCCGCAGCCTTGATCAACACGGCCCTCTTTGAGCATTGCCCCGAGCTCGTGGCCGCCTGCGTGGCGCGTGGCCACGAGCTGGTGGGCCACGGCCACAGCAATGCCGAGCGCCAAGGCGGGCTCGACGAAGCCAGCGAGCGCGCGCTGCTGCTGCAATGCCGCGAGCTGATCCAGACGCACAGCGGCCAGACGCCGCAGGGCTGGTTGTCACCGTGGATTTCAGAGAGCCTGCTCACGCCCGACCTGCTGGCCGAGACCGGCTACGGATACACCCTGAACTGGTGCCACGACGAGCAGCCGCTGCCTATGCGCACGCGCAGCGGCCAGCCACTGTGGGCCGTGCCCTACCCGCAAGAGCTCAACGACATTCCGATGATCATGGGCCGCCACCTTGATGGCAAAGACTTCGCGCAGATGATCATCGACCAGCTCGACGAGATGCTGCTGCAAACGCAAGACTCGCAGGCCCCCGCGTTGGTGATGGGCATTGCGCTGCACCCGTACATCGTGGGCCAGCCCTACCGGCTGCGCCACCTGCGCCGGGCGCTTGAGCGCGTGGCCGCCGCGCGGGATGCCGGGGGGGTCTGGATGGCGACGCCGGGCGCGATCTTCCGCCACGCGCGGCAAGCCGGGATGTGACCCGTGCTACGACACCACTTGGTAGTACAAATTCTGCGGGTGCCGCGCCTGCGCGAAGAAGAACCAGCGCTCGGCCGCCAGCCCCGGCCACTGCACGGCGCAGGCGGCGAGCCACAGCGACACGCTGTCCGAGTTCAACGCCCAAAGCATCAGCACGACAGGCAACACGAAGCCCAGTGCGATAAACGTTAGCCTGATCTGACCCAGTGCCACTGCGCCGGCGCGGTGAAAGAACTCACGCGTGTTGAAGGCACCGGCCGACATACCCATCGAGGTTTGTTTGAGCACGCGAGCCTTGATGCCGGTGGCCGATTGCAGCGTGCTCTTGGGCTTGAGCCGCGCGTTGCGCCAAAGGGCCAAGAGGCGCACCACCAGCGCCGCCACCGTGAAGCGCAGGGCCCAGGGTGCTGCCGCCTCCAGCAGCTCGCCTTCACCAGCCCAGGCCGCCAGCGCACAGGTGAGCACCAAGCCCGAGGACATGCCGATGACGATGAAGCCAGCATGCGTGAGCGGGTGCGCCCATTCCTGGATGAAGCGCAGACAGGCGTAGATCATGGCCGTGCACCACCACAAAAGCGCGGCCAGAAGCAACACAGCTAACAACCAAACCGTGTGCAAAGAAGCGCCAACCCACCACCACAAGGCCACGGCGGCGATGAAGGCCGGTAGCACGATGACTTCACGCGAAAGCCACGAGGTGCGCCACATCAGCACCGCACGCCAGGCGCGCTCGGGCCGGCCCAAGTGCAAGGTCGAGGCCGCCAGCCCGAAGAGCAGCATCGCCAGCGCCAGCAGCAGGCTGCGGCTTTGAAAGGCTTGTGCCATCGGGATGTCTGTTAGGCGCGCCAGCGCAAGCGCTACCACCAGGCCCTGCGCAGCGCCCGCCACGGTGGTGAAGATGATGACCGACCAGGCCGGGTTCATGCACCACCTTCTGTCGAAGGTGTGATGCGACGCGGCAGGTACTGGTTCGCCGGCTTCGTGTCCCACTCGGGCATGAGCGCGTAGCCACCGCGCTCGCGAATGGCCTTGCTGACGTCCGACTCGGGGTCTTTCACGTCGCCGAACAGGCGCGCGCCGGTGGGGCACGCAGCCACGCAGGCCGGGCGGCGGTCGGCCACGGGCAAGGCCTCGTCGTAAATGCGGTCCACGCACAAGGTGCACTTGGTCATGACCTGGCGTTCTTCGTCAATTTCGCGCGCGCCGTAAGGGCAGGCCCAGGCGCAGTACTTGCAGCCTATGCACTTGTCGTAGTCGACGAGCACGATGCCGTCTTCCTTGCGTTTGTAGCTGGCACCCGTGGGGCACACCGGCACGCAGGGCGGGTCTTCGCAGTGCAGGCAGCTCTTGGGGAAATGCACCGTTTCTGTATTCGGGAACTCTCCGGCTTCATACGTTTGCACGCGGTTGAAGAAGGTGCCCGTGGGGTCGGCGCCGAAGGCGTTGAGGTCCGCCAGCGGGCCCGCACTGCCCGACGAATTCCATTGCTTGCAGCTCGTCACGCAGGCGTGGCAGCCGACGCAGACGTTGAGGTCGATGACCAGGGCGAGCTGTTTGGCCAGGGTCACGGGTACGGCGCTCATGGCTTCTTCTTTCCCGCAAAGTATGTCAACACCGACACCGCGCCCCCCAACACGCCATGCACCGGGGGCACCGCCGCAACCTGCGGGAAGCTCTCTTGCGGCTCACCCGGCTCGGCCGGCCGAATGCGCACACGCACGTCGTACCAACCGGCTTGGCCGGTGATGGGGTCGCTGTTGCTGATCGTGCCGCCGCCTTCACCTGCAAGCGGCAACTCTTCGCTGATCAAGTGGTTCAACAAAAACCCCTTGCGCGACTCATCCGCCCCCGGCTCCAGGTGCCAGGCCCCGCTGGCCTTGCCGATGGCGTTCCAGGTCCACACCGTGCCGGGCTCCACAGCTTCGCTGTAGCGCAGCATGCAGCGCACCTTGCCCCAGCGGCTTTCGACCCAGGCCCAGCCGCCGTCGCTAACGCCCGCCGTACGCGCCGTCACGGGGCTGACGAACAGGTAGTTGTGGCTATGGATCTGCCGCAACCAGGCGTTC
>JANMMH010000024.1:0-10735 GCA_031373055.1 Rubrivivax sp.
GGCCATCATGCCAGAGGCATGGCTCTTATGAGGGCCCCTATGTGGGTGACGTCATTTCCCCACTTTGGGGCGATTCGGGCGCCTACATGGGCCGCCTAAATTTCTCGGCATGGACAAAACTCGAAATGCCTCGGCCATTGACGCCATCAACGCACCCCCTGCCCCGCGACTGCTTGATCTGGTTCGCGGCGCTGTGCGAGTTCGCCACTATTCCATTCGCACTGAAGTGGCCTACGTCGATTGGATTCGCCGTTTCATCATCTTTCACGGCAAACGCCACCCCAGCCAACTTGGCGCGGTGGAGGTCACGGCGTTCCTGACACACCTGGCGGTGGAGCGCAATGTCTCCGCCGCCACGCAAGCACAGGCCAAGTCGGCGCTGTTGTTTCTATACCGGCATGTGCTGGAATTGAATATGCCGTGGCTCGACGAGGTGATCTCGGCCAAAGAGCGCCGCCGTCTGCCCGTCGTGTTGACGACGCAGGAGGTGCGTGCCTTGCTGCTTGAAGTCAGCGGCACGACGGGGCTGATCACGGCGCTTCTTTACGGCACGGGTATGCGCCTGCTCGAAGGGCTGCGCCTGCGCGTGCAGGACGTGGCCATCGAGCGGCGCGAAATCGTGGTGCGCCATGGCAAGGGCGGCAAGGACCGCGTGACCGTGTTGCCCGAAAACCTGGTGCTGCCACTGCAAGCCCAGTTCTCAAGCACGCAGGCGCTGCACGACCGCGATCTTTCGGCCGGCCTCGGCGAGGTCTGGCTGCCCGATGCACTGGCCGTCAAGTACCCCCATGCCGCGCGCCAATGGGGTTGGCAATGGGTCTTCCCCAGCCCCACGCGCAGCGCCGACCCGCGCAGCGGCGTGCTGCGCCGCCACCACCTCAATGAAGCTTCGGTGCAGAAGGTGGTGGCGGTGGCGGCCAAGCGTGCGGGCATTGTCAAACCCTGCTCGCCGCACATCCTGCGCCACTCGTTCGCCACACACCTGCTGCAAGCGGGCTACGACATCCGCACCGTGCAGGAACTGCTTGGCCACAGCGATGTGTCGACGACGATGATTTACACGCATGTGCTCAACCGAGGTGGCCGCGGCGTGCGCAGCCCGCTGGACCAGATCTGAATCTAGCGGTCTGCCCTAGCCTTGACGTTCAAAGGCGTCGATCACCCCTGCACGCGCGCATCCAGCCAGCATGCGCCGTGCGCATCGCAAAGCGTTCGCCATGCCTCGCGCCGTTGCGCCAGCCGCTCGGGCAGGTGTGCGAAGCGCGTTTGAAATGCGGCTTCATCGATGGCGACGAGCGTCGGCCCCGTCTCGCTCAGAGCCTTGATGAAGCGCCCGTGGATGTCGGCTTCGGGCGTGGCGCCAAGATCGAACAGCGCCACCGCCGTGGCGCCAGCCACGCGGGCGGGCGGCTGGTCTTCGTCGCCATACGCGCTGCCTTGCTCGATCTGGAGCTGAACGTCGTCGCCAAACTCTAACGCCATCAGTACACGCAATCTTTGCATCGCCTGGGCGTCGGGCATTGCGCCGTGGGGAAAGACCTGCACGCGCGCCGGTGCGCCCGCCCGGGCAAGCGCCAGCTGCGCGAAGTAGGGCTCGTGCCAGGGCAGGGGAAAGCGCCGCGCAAGCCCGCGCGCGCGCCACATCGACGCGGCCGCGAGCAGCGCGCGTGGCAGCACGACCCCGCTCAGCAGCGTGGTGGCGTAGAGGTGAATCCATGGCGCGGCCGGGCCTGTCGGCGCGACATCGGGCATGACACGCAATGTCGCCACGCTCGGGACCGCGATGCCGCTCAGGCGGCTTGCGGGGTCGAGCAGCAGTTGCAGCAGGGCTTGCACCTGAGTGGCGTCGAGAAAGGTGCTTTGCCAACCCGCGCGGTAGTCGAGCACCAGGCCGCGCGTGTACAGGCCCAGCATCAGCCCAAGGCCGAGCGTGGCCGCAGCCAGGTGCAGCAGGCTGGCCGCGCGCGCCATGTTCATCGCGCCGGCCTGGCGAACCCAGTCGGCTTGGAAGGCCGCCAGTGCCGCCACCGTCGTGCGTGCGTGCTCGCGCCCCAGCCACAGCCGCACGAGTGCGCGTCGCGGCGAAAACTGGCTGATGGCTGGTGATGTGCGCAAGCGCAACGCGCGCGACAGCCACCACAGGTAGACGAGCAGGTTCCAGCCGACCACGCCCCACAGCGGCGGTGCCAGCAGGTTGATGCGTTGGCCCGCGCCGATCTGGTCGACGGCGATGCCGGCGATCAAGCCCAGCGCGGCGGCCAGCAATGCCCAGCGCGGGTGCCACAGGCGCTGCTCGCGCAGCGGCGCGATCGCGGGTTCGCGCCCTCCCAGCCGCTGCAAGGCATGGCGAGCGCGTGCGGCCACGAAGTCGGCGTCGCTGGCGCCATACGTTGCGGTCTCGCGCGCCAGACGGGTAGCCCAGTGGCGGTCGTCAGCGCTCCATGTCGGTGTGTCGACGCCACCTTCTTCGAAAGCCCGCACCAGCCACACGTCGCGGGCGCTTTGTTCGTCGAGGGTGGATGGGTCCTTGGACATGGTGGGCGGCGCAATGCTGCGTCTGCGTTGCTGTCAGCGCGTCAGAGTGCCAGCGCGCGCCCGATAAGGATCTTCTGCACCTCGCTCGTGCCTTCGTAGATCTGGCACACGCGCACATCGCGGTAGATGCGCTCGACGGGGAAGTCGCTGACGTAGCCGTAGCCGCCCAACACCTGGATGGCCGCGCTGCACACGGCTTCGGCCATTTCGCTGGCGAAGAGTTTGGCCATCGCCGCTTCCTTCAAGCATGGCAGGCCGGCGTCTTTGAGGGACGCCGCGTGCCAGATGAGTTGGCGCGCGGCCTCTATCTTTGTCGCCATGTCGGCCAATTTGAATTGCACGGCCTGGTGCTGAAAGATGGGCTGGCCAAAACTCGTGCGCTCTTTGCTGTAAGCCAGCGCGAACTCGAAGGCGGCGCGCGCCATGCCGACCGATTGCGCGGCAATCCCAATGCGCCCGCCTTCCAGGCCCGAGAGCGCAACCTTCAATCCCATACCCTCGTCAGCTAACAAGTTAGCGGCGGGCACACAGCAATTCTCGAAGATGATTTGCGCGGTGTCGCTGGCGTGCTGGCCGAGTTTGTCTTCGATGCGCGCTACGGTGTAGCCCGGCGTGTTGGTGGGCACGATGAAGGCGCTGATACCCTTCTTGCCGGCGGCCTTGTCGGTGACGGCCATGACGATGGCGACGTCGCCGTTTTTGCCGCTGGTGATGAATTGTTTTACGCCGTTCAGCACGTAGTCGCCGCCGTCTCTGGTCGCGGTCGTTTTGAGCCCGCCCGCTTCAGAGCCGACATGCGGCTCGGTCAGGCAAAAAGCGCCGAGCATGTCACCGCGCGCCAGGGGTTTGAGAAACCGCTCTTTTTGATCGTTATTTCCGAACGCCATCAGGATGGAACACACCGGGCAGTTATTGACGCTGAGCACGGTGCTGGTGGCGCCGTCGCCGGCGGCGACTTCTTCCAGGATCACGGCCAGCGCCAGGTAGTCCAGGCCGGCACCGTCCCACGCGGTCGGCACCGCCACGCCGTAGCAGCCCAGTGCGGCCAGGCCACGCAGTGCCTCGCGCGGGAATTGATGGCTCTTGTCCCAGGCGGCCGCAAAGGGTGCGACTTCGGCCTGCACAAACGCGCGCACAGCGTCTTGCACCGCGCGGTGGTCTTCAGACAGCAGCATGGTGGTCCTTCATGGTCTCGGAATCCGGATGCGGAGGCGCACCCTGAATCATGCCGGCTCGGCAAGTTCCACGTCATCCAGCACAAAGAGCCGTCCCGACAGCGGTGCTGCCTCCAGCGCTTCGCGGCTGACGGCGTCACGTGCCGTGGTGATGAATAGCGTGCGCCCTTCTGGGCCGCCAAAGGCCACGCCGGTGGGGCATGGCACGGGCAGCGGCAGCACATGGTCCAGGCTGCCGTCGGCCGCAAAGCGCGCCACGCTCCAGCCACCGCGCAAGGCGCTCCAGACGCCGCCTTGTGCGTCCACCACCAGGCCGCTGAGTTGGCCTGAGCCCTGCGGCACGGTGGCCAGGCGCTGCAGGCTTTGGCTGCCCACGCGCGCAGCAAAGAGCGTGCCGCTGCCGGCACAGGCGATGTACAGCAGCTCGCCACGGTGGTCCCAGGCCAGCGCCGTGGCGGGCTCGGGCAAGCGCCAGCCGCCTTGCCAAGCGCCGTCGTGGTTGAGCTCGCTCACGCGCCAGCGTTCGCCGTCCTGCAGGCAGGCCCAGGGCTGGCCCGCGGGGGCCAGGCACAGGGCGGTGAGGCGCAGCGTGGGCAACCCCGCCAAGGCGCGCACGTCGCCCTGGGCGCTGACCAGTTGCCAGGTGTCGCCGCTGAGCACAGCCGCACCCTCGGGGTGCGCCAAGAGGCGCTGGATGGGGTGTTCCAGCGCGGCCACGATGCGGTCACCTTGGACGTTAGCAAGGTGCAGCGCGGGCGCCAGGCGGTCGGCCCACCACAGGCCTTGGCCGGCGGCCCACCAGCAGGGTTCGGCGCCGTCGAAGGCCCACTCGCCGGGCACGGCATGGGCTTCGCCTTCGCTGCGTGCGCCATGGGCGGCCGAGAGCTGCGCACCGATGCGCCGCGCCGCTTCGGCGACTTCGGGGCCGATGAGTTCGATGCGCTCGACGGTGAGCCGAAACGCCGGCCCGGCCACACTGATGGCGCCGCGCACATGGCCGCGCGCGTCTTTGATGGGCGCGCCGCAGCAGCGTACGCCCAGGGCGATCTCTTCGTCGTCGATCGACCATCCGCGTGCTGCCGTGAGACGCAGCTCGGCTTGCAGCCGGCGGCGTTCGGTGATGGTGTGTGGTGTCAGCGCGCCCATGGGCAGCTCTTTGACGATGGCGTCGCGCTGCTCGGCGGGCATGGCCGAGAGGATGGCCTTGCCTTGGCTCGTGCAATGCAGCGGCTTGCGCTGGCCTATTGCCGCGTGCGAGCGCTGGCTGTGCGCGCCATCGCAACGCTCCAGCGAGAGCACCTCCAATCCGTCGATCGTGGCCAGGTAGGTGGTCTCACCGGTCATGTCGCGCAGCGCGCGCAACTCGCCAGCGGCCGCAGCCACCAGGTCGGGCATGGCGTAGGCGGCACGTGCATATTCAAAGCAGACCATGCCCAGGCAGTAGACGCGGCGCAGCGGGTCGCGCCGTACCAAGCCGCGGGCCACCAGCGTGCCGAGCAGGCGGTACAAAGTGGTGCGCGGCAGCGCCAGGCGGCTGGCGAGTTCGGCCTGGCTCAGGCCACCGCTTGAGCGGCCCACAGCGTCAAGCACATCGAGTGCTTTGTCCAAAGCGGCGGTGCCATCGGCGGATTTATCTGACATGGTCTGTGCTCCTGGGCGACATCCCGGATGCTGGAACTCGGGCCCGTGCCACCGCATTTCTGCGCTGGCGGCGCGGCGGGGCGCCTCCTAGCATCTCGACCCATCTTACGTCCCGCACTCTGGGACGGCGACGGAGCGATTGTCTGATGCGCCTGGTGCCTGATCTGACCGTAACACCCACACCGGCACGGCCACAAGACGGTGTATACGTCAGCGACGAGGTGCTCGCGCGCCTGGCGCGTGTGAGCAGCGGCTCGCTAAGTACGCAGCTCTTTAAGAAGGGCTTGCGCCAGCCGGTGATGGTGGGGCTCAAGCCGCTGCAAGCCAAGCCCAAACGCTTTGCCGGCCGCGCCTTCACCATGCGCTTCATTCCGGCGCGTGAGGACATCGACACCTACGCCACGCTGACCACCGAGCCCCATGTCAACAACCTGCAATGGGTGGCGGTGGAACAAGCCGTGGCCGGCGACGTGGTGGTGATCGACAGCCGGCGCGACATCAGCGCGGCGTCGATGGGCAACATGCTGGTCACGCGGCTGATGAAGCGCGGCGTGCACGGCGTCGTCACCGACGGCGCGTTTCGTGACGGCAGCGAGCTCGCGGCCATGCCCATCCCGACCTGGAGCGCTGCGGTCACCGCCACCACGCGGCTGAGCTTTCACCACGTGGCCGACTTGCAGGTGCCCGTGGCTTGCGCGGGTGTGGCTGTCTACCCTGGCGACGTGGTGCATGGTGATGGTGACTCGGTGACCGTGGTGCCGGCGGCCTGGGCCCAGGAGCTGGCCGACGTGTGCGAAGCGCAAGACGGCCTGGAAGCCTACCTGGCGCTGCGCTTGCAACGCGGCGAAAGCGTATGGGGCCTGTACCCCGCCAGCGAGGCCACCCGCGCGATGTACACAGCCTGGGTCAGCGCGGGACGCCCGCCGCTCTAACCCTCAAGACGAACGGGGCCGCCCATGCATGCCTTTGAAGCCACCATCCGCCGCTACTTCGACGCCTGCAACGCCGGCGACCACGCGGCGCTCTTGGCCTGCTTCACGCCCGACGCGGTGCATTACTTCCCGCCCGGGCTGCCCAGCGTGCCCTGGCGTGGTGCCGAGACGATTGCCGCGCAATGGGTGTGGTGCGTCGAACACCTCGGCTCGCAGTGGACGATCGAAAGGGTGCTGGTCAGCGCTGACACGCATGAGGCCGTGATCGAGTGGACGCACTGGAAGCGCAAGAGCGGCACCGCGCAGCGCGGTGACGAGTGGTATGTGTTTGACGCCGCCACAGGCCTCATCCAGGAGATACGCGCCTACTACGCCGCGCCGGCGGCGAAAGACGTCTTGATAGGCGAGCTGGTGGGTTTCGATTACAAGGGCCGTGGTTATCACTTGAAAAGCCCCTAGCCATGATCAAGCCCGAGCAGCTGCGCAGTGCGCGCTGGTTTGCACCCGACGACCTGCGCTCTTTTGGCCACCGCTCGCGCTTCATGCAAATGGGCTACAGCGCGGCCGACTGGGCCGGCAAGCCGCTCATCGCCATCGTCAACACCTGGAGCGACGTGAACCAGTGCCACACGCACTTCAAGCAGCGTGTGGAGGACGTCAAGCGTGGCGTGTTGCAGGCGGGCGGCTTCCCGCTGGAGCTGCCGGCCATCAGCTTGTCCGAGCCCATCGTCAAGCCCACGACCATGCTCTACCGCAACTTCCTGGCGATGGAATGCGAAGAGCTGCTGCGCTCGCACCCCATCGACGGCGCGGTCTTGATGGGCGGCTGCGACAAGACGACACCAGGCCTCTTGATGGGCGCCTTCAGCGCTGGCCTGCCCTGCATTTACCTGCCCGCCGGCCCCATGCTCAGCGGCCACTGGAAGGGCCACACGCTGGGCTCGGGCTCCGACGGCTGGAAGTACTGGGACGAGCGCCGCGCCGGCAAGCTTAGCGACGCCGAGTGGCTGGAGGTTGAAGCTGGCATCGCGCGCAGCCACGGCACCTGCATGACCATGGGCACCGCCGCCACCATGATGGGCATTGCCGAAGCCATCGGCATGACGCTGCCCGGCGCCAGCGCCATCCCCGCACCCGACGCCAACCACGTGCGCATGAGCGCCGAATGCGGCCGCTGCGTGGTGCAGATGGTGTGGGATCAGCAGACGCCGTCGTCGTTCTTGACGCGCGCGCACTTCTTGAACGGCATCACCGTGGCCATGGCGATGGGATGCTCCACCAACGCGATCATTCACTTGGTGGCGATGTCGCGCCGTGCCGGCTGCGCGGTGACGCTGGATAACTTCGACGCCGCCAGCCGCAAGGTGCCCGTGCTGGCCAACATCCGCCCCAGCGGCGACAAATACTTGATGGAAGACTTCTACTACGCCGGCGGCTTGCCGGGGCTCATGAAGCGCATTGAGGGCTTCTTGGCGACCGACGCGCTAACGGTCAACGGACGCACACTCGGCGAGAACATCGCGGGCGCGCAGGTGCACCACGACGACGTCATCCGCCCGCTGGCCAACCCGATCTACGCTGAGGGCGCGCTGGCCGTGTTGCGCGGCAACCTGGCGCCCAACGGCGTGGTCATCAAGCCCAGCGCCTGCGCGCCGCACCTGCTGCGCCACCGTGGGCCGGCGCTGGTCTTCGACGACTATCCATCGATGAAAGACGCCATCGATAACCCCGATCTTGAGGTGACCGCTGAGCACGTGCTGGTGCTGCGCTACGCCGGCCCGCTGGGTGGCCCGGGCATGCCCGAGTGGGGCATGTTGCCGATTCCCACGAAGCTCGTGAAAGCCGGCGTGCGCGACATGCTGCGCCTGAGCGACGCGCGCATGAGCGGCACCAGCTACGGTGCCTGCATGCTGCATTGCGCGCCTGAAGCCTTCATCGGCGGCCCGCTGGCGCTGGTGCGCACGGGCGACGTCATCAGCGTGGACGTTTCCCTGCGCAGCATTCACCTTGAAGTCAGCGACGAAGAACTCGCCGTGCGGCGTGCCGCGTGGTCACCACCACCTAGACGTTATGAACGCGGCTACGGCTGGAAGTTCAGCCGCCACATCCTGCAAGCCGACCAGGGCTGCGACTTTGATTTCCTGGAAACCGACTTCGGCGCGCCGGTGCCCGAGCCGAGCATTTATTGAGCTCCCCCTGGGAGACGCGAGCCAGCAAGAACATGAACACCGAGACACGCGCCAAGCTGATGACCGTGAGCACCGCCACGCTGTGCACGGCGCTCTTCAAACGCGGCCTGCGCAACGCCTTCATCCAAGACGTGCGGCCGATCAACCCGCAGCTGCCCAACATGGTGGGGCCGGCCTACACCTTGCGCTACATCCCTGCGCGCGAAGACCTGAACCCGATCAGCGTCTTCAACGACCGCGAGCACCCGCAGCGCAAGGCCATCGAAGAATGCCCCAGCGGCGCGGTGCTGGTCATCGACAGCCGCAAAGACGCGCGCGCGGCCTCGGCCGGCGCCATCCTCGTCACACGCTTGATGAAACGCGGCGCCGCCGGCATCGTCAGCGACGGTGGTTTTCGTGACTCACCCGAGATGGCCAAGCTGCCCTTCCCCGTCTACCACCAGCGCCCCAGCGCCCCAACCAACCTGACGCTACACCAGGCGCTGGACATCAACGTGCCCATAGGCTGCGGCGACGTCGCCGTCTGGCCCGGTGACGTGATGGTGGGCGACGGCGAAGGCGTGGTGGTAATTCCGGCCGGCATCGTCGACGAGATTGCTAACGAAGCCGTTGAGATGACAGCGTTTGAAGACTTCGTCACCGAGAAGGTGACTGAAGGCCGCTCGATCCTGGGCTTGTATCCGCCGACCGAGGAAGCCAGCCGCGTGGAGTTTGCGGCGTGGCGGCTTGCGAAGAAGCGCTGACACGGGGCTGCATTCGATCGCGTAGGACTTCGCCAACTTCGAACGAGCTTTAGCGTGCGTCGAAGCGGTGTGGTTACGCCGCAGCGACAAAGCCGAAGCTGGGCTGGCCGGTGCGGGCGCAAGCGGCGGTCGGGAATACCGACTGCCCTCCAGCGCTTCGTCCTGGCGTCGCGTCGAACAACTCGCCGCACTCACTTCGCTCGCCGGACTCAATCACGTTCGACGGTCTAGTTATTGAAGCGCGTGGGTACACGCGCCGACGCCAGACCGAATCTCTTCCGGCGCCACTTGCTGACTGCCCGCACCAGCCAGCCCAGCGGCGGCTTTGCAGCAACAGCGTTGGGCCATCGTTAGCGTTAACCGGCGCCTTGCGGCAGACCGCGCTTGGCCCAGAACGAAATGAGGGCCATGCGGGCGCTGCCGCAAGGCGTCCGGTTGAACACTGGGTTAGGCGTCAATGCTCACCAGCTCGCCGGACGAGTGCGGGCTAGGAACTTCCTGGCCCTGCGCCCTCAGGTCTTCGATGTGAAGCTCAATGGCTTCTTGAATGAGAGTCGCTACTTCCTCGCGGCTCTCGCCCACCGCGATACAGCCGGGCAGGTCGGGGACGTAGGCACCAAAGCTGCTTGTGCCTTGCTCAATGACAACCAAGTACTGCATCTGTGACCTCACCTTTTCAGTCCTGCTTGCTTCAGGATGCTGTTCAAAGTACCGGGTGGAACCTCCACGCTTGGCTTGCCTGCGACGGTGACCGTGCCAGGCCTCGAAGCATGATGGAACTGCCTATGACTGCCCTTTTGGCGGACCTGATACCAGCCATCCGCCTCAATCCGAGCAATCAGTTCCTGAACTTTTGTTGGCACAGGGTCGGAATCGTACTCCGGTGGCTCGGAGGCGACCTCTCTTGGGGCTTGCTCGACGTAGGCCCGGCGCTCCGCCTTCCAGAACGCTCGCTTTCCGTACGGGCGGAGGTGCTTCGCCCATTCCCCGGAGACGGTGATTTGATCGGCTCGCTTGTGGGACACGTGGACCTTGACGCCTAACGTCAGCGTTCACCGGCGCCTTGCGGCAGCCCGCGCTTGGCCCAGAATGAAATGAGGGCCATGCGCGGGCTGCCGCAAGGTGTCCGGTTGAACACTGGGTTAGGCCGCACTTGTCGTTGACACTCGTACGACGAAGCTGGCCCACATACCGACCAGGAGAGCAAAACTCGCCATGAACACTGCCAACCGGTGGTAGACGATGTTGTAGGTGCAGTGAATGATGCTGTGAACGATGCGAAGCACAACGAAACACCACGAGCCAAGCACCAGCCAACTTGGGACAGGGCCGGTTGCCAGCGCTACCGCAACGAGTGCATAGAAGAGCACCGGAACTTCGAACAGATTTCTGAAGTTGTCTGCGGGCTGCACGTTCTCGAGGCGTGCGGACATCTTTGTCGATGTTGAGGCTGCTTGCGGGTGAATTCGCTTTGATCGCATCTCTTTGACGCGAGTGAACAGCATCAGGCAGCCGACCAC
>JANMMH010000026.1:0-3924 GCA_031373055.1 Rubrivivax sp.
AGCCTTTGATCCAGCGCGAAGACGACAAAGAAGCCACCGTACGCAAGCGCCTTGAGGTCTATCAGGCGCAGACTCGCCCGCTGGTCGACTACTACGCCGCCTGGGCCGCCACCGGCGATACGCAGGCGCCGCGCTACGCGCGCATTAGCGGCATGGGCAGCGTGGACGACATCACCACACGTGCCATGGCAGCACTGAGCTAACTTTCTAAGGACGTTGACATGGACATCGCAGGCAAAGTTTTCATCGTCACCGGCGGCGCCTCGGGCCTGGGCGAAGGCACGGCGCGCATGCTCGTCGCCCATGGCGGCAAGGTCGTCATTGCCGACCTGCAAGCCGAGCGCGGCGAGGCCGTGGCCAAAGAGCTGGGCGGCACGTTCGTCAAGTGCGACGTGAGCCAGGAAGCCGACGGCCAGGCGGCGGTGGCCGCCGCCGTGACGATGGGCAAACTCATGGGCCTGGTGAATTGCGCCGGCATTGCCACGGCCGCACGGACGGTGGGCAAAGACGCACCGCATTCACTGTCGCTCTTCAGCAAAACCATCACAGTCAACCTGATCGGCAGCTTCAATATGATCCGCTTGGCCGCCGAGGCCATGGCCAAGAACGCGCCCGAGCCCACGGGCGAACGCGGCGTGTTGATCTCCACTGCCAGCGTGGCAGCGTACGACGGGCAGATCGGGCAAGCCGCCTACTCGGCGTCCAAAGGCGGCATCGTTGGCATGACGCTGCCCATCGCGCGCGACCTCTCGCGTAGCGGCATCCGCAACATGACCATTGCACCCGGCATCTTCGGCACGCCCATGCTCTTTGGCATGCCCAAGGAAGTGCAAGACACGCTGGCTGCGGGGGTGCCCTTCCCCAGCCGTCTGGGCACACCGGCCGACTACGCGAAACTCGTGCAGCACATCATCACGAATGAGATGCTCAATGGCGAGGTGATACGGCTGGACGGGGCGATTCGGCTGGCGCCGAAGTGAGGCCTGCTTAAGTCTTCCAAAGGCTAAGCAACATCTGCCGAATCAGCCCACAACCCTGCTCCAGCAACGGCCCCCTCGGCCGCTGCGCTGAGGTCGCCAGCCACAGCGTCGTCGTCAGCGGCTGGCCTTTGGCGATGTGGATCGGCCGCGCAAGGAACTGAGCCTCGCGCCCGCGCAAAGCACTGCGGGTCAGCACGGCGTGAACACTGCCGCTCTCCACCAAATCAAGAATGGCGGGCACGCTTTCGATCTCCAAGCCGATGCGCGGCTTCAGGCCAGCGCCGGCAAGCGTGGTCTCAAGCAGCATGCGGATCGAATGCGGCCGGCTTGGAATCACCAGCTCACACGTGGCCACGTGATGCAGACTGGCCCCCGGCACGCGCGCACTGCGCTTGGTGCGCGCGCCCACGAGATACAGCCGCTCATCGAGCACGGGCTCCAGGTCGAGCAAAGGCGTGGGCGCTGCGTTGTAGACCACGGCGCAGTCAATCCGCCCTTGCACCAACCACTCCAGCACGTAGGTTGACAAGCCCTCGACCATCATCAGCGTGGCTTTCGGAAAACGCTCACGGAATTGATGGACCAGAGGCGCGGTAAGCATGCGCCCCACACTCGGCGGCACACCCAGCGCCAGGCGCCCCACCGGCGCGCCGCGCTGCGCTTCGAGGTCCAGCACGGCGCGCTGCACCTGCTGCAAGATGCCGCGGCCGTGGGCCAGCAAACGCTGGCCGGCGTCGGTGAGCGTCACGCCTCGTCCGTTGCGCTCAAAAAGGTTTTGCCGCAACTCCACTTCGAGTGAACGCACCTGGCGCGACAAGGCCGGCTGCGCCACCTTCAGCACCATGGCGGCGCGCGTGAAGCTGCCGAGCTCGGCCACCTGCACGAAGTACTGCAACTGCTTGAAGTCCATGCCCGCCATGGTATGCCGAAGTGGCCTAACAGCTAGTCAGTCAATAGCGTGAACGAATGGCTTGGATTGCACAAGAATCGCGCCATGAGTATCACCCTGTGCGGCATTTCGTCGATGGCCACCCGCCTGCTTTTGAACGAACTGGCACTGGCGTTTCAGGCGCACAGCGGCGTGCCGGTCGTCTTTGAATCGGTGGGCGGTGTGGATGCGGCCAAGCGCGTCGCAGCGGGCGAAGTATTTGATGTCGTCGTGCTCGCGGCAGACGCCATCACCAGGCTCGCCGTCAGCGGCGCGGTGCTCGCCGAAACCGCCACCCCGCTCGTGACATCGGCTGTGGCCATCGCCGTGCGCACAGGTACCGCCGCACCCGACATCAGCAACGAAGACGCGCTATGCCACGCCGTGCTGGCCGCGCGCAATATCGGCTACTCGACGGGGCCCAGCGGCACGGCGCTGTTGGCCCTGTTCGCCCGTTGGGGCATCACTCACCAGATCAATGACCGCCTCATCCAGGCGCCACCCGGTGTGCCCGTGGGCGCACTCGTCGCACGTGGCGAGGTTGCACTCGCCTTCCAGCAGCTCAGTGAGTTGATGAACGTTGATGGCGTCGCGGTCATCGGCACCATGCCCGGGCCCATCGCCATCATCACCACCTTCAGCGCGGCCCTGTGCCGCACAAGCAGCCAACCCGGCGAAGCACGCAAGCTGCTCACCTACCTCGCCTCAAGCGCCACCGCCAGCGTCAAGCAACGCCACGGCATGCAAGCCGCAAACTCAGGAGCAAGCCAGTGATCATCGACTGCCACGGCCACTACACGACGGCCCCCAAAGCGCTGGAGACCTGGCGCAACGCGCAAGTCGCCGGCATCAAAGACGCTGCGCTCATGCCACGCGTGGCCGACCTGAAGATCAGCAACGACGAGCTGCGCGAATCGATCGAGGCCAACCAACTCAAGCTGATGAATACGCGCGGCAGCGACCTGACCATCTTCAGCCCACGCGCCAGCTTCATGGCGCACCACATCGGCGACTTCCAGGTCAGCAGCACCTGGGCGGCGATCTGCAACGAGCTTTGCTACCGCGTGGCGCAACTCTTCCCTGGCCGCTTTGTGCCGGCGGCGATGCTGCCGCAAAGCCCGGGCGTGGATCCGGCCACGTGCATCCCCGAGCTGGTGAAGTGCGTCGAAGAGTTTGGCAACGTCGCCATCAACTTGAACCCTGACCCTTCGGGCGGCCACTGGACCAGCCCGCCGCTGAGCGACCGCCACTGGTACCCCATCTACGAGAAGATGGTCGAGTACGACATCCCGGCGATGGTGCATGTCAGCACCTCATGCAACGCCTGCTTTCACACCACGGGCGCGCATTACCTCAACGCCGACACCACCGCTTTCATGCAGTGCCTGACCTCGGATTTGTTCAAAGACTTCCCCACCCTGCGCTTCATCATCCCGCACGGCGGCGGCGCCGTGCCCTACCACTGGGGGCGCTTTCGTGGGCTGGCGCAAGAGCTGAAAAAACCGCTGCTCACCGAGCACTTGCTGAAGAACATCTTCTTCGACACCTGCGTGTACCACCAGCCGGGCATCGACCTGCTGACCAAGGTGATCCCGGTCGAGAACATTCTCTTCGCCAGCGAGATGATCGGCGCGGTGCGTGGCATCGACCCTGAGACGGGCCAGTACTACGACGACACCAAGCGCTACATCGACGCGTCCACACAGCTCAGCGATGCGCAGAAGCATTTGGTCTTTGAAGGCAACGCGCAGCGCGTCTACCCAAGGCTGGACGCGCAACTCAACCCCAAGGGGCTGTGAGCATGTTTGAACTCGGCGTCGTCAAACGCAGCATCATCCGCGCCGAGCGCGTGGCGGTCGATCAACTCGCGGGCTTCGGTTCTGCCACCGTGCACGAAGCCATGGGCCGCGTCGGCTTGATGAAACCCTACGTGCGGCCCATCTACAGCGGCGCGCACATCGCGGGCACCGCCGTCACCGTGCTGCTGCACCCGGGTGACAACTGGATGATGCATGT
>JANMMH010000067.1:0-2483 GCA_031373055.1 Rubrivivax sp.
GCCCGGCGACATCACCACAGGCCAGGATGTTGGGGAACTTGGTCTCCAGAAATTCGTTGACTTGCACGGTGCGGTTTACCGCCACGCCCAGCTCTTCGAGCCCGAAGCCTGCCAAGCGCGCGACACGGCCGACGGCGCACAAGAGCACATCGAACTCGATGCGCTTCTCGACACCGGCGGCGTCGACGACGATGAACTTGGCGTCGCCCACCTTTTCGCAGCGCAAGGCCTTGTGGCCGGTGAGCACGGCCACGCCATCGGCCTCAAGCGCCTTCTGCGCGTAGGCCGAAACCTCGGCGTCTTCGCGAATCATGATGCGTGGCGCCATCTCGATTTGCGTGACCACCGAGCCCAGGCGCGCAAAGCATTGCGCCAGCTCGCAGCCAATGGGCCCGCCGCCGAGCACGACCAGGCGTTTGGGCTGTTCGCGCAGGCCCCACAAGGTGTCGCTGGTGAGGTAGCCCACGTCGTCGAGCCCCGGCAGTGGTGGCACGAAGGGCATGGCACCCGTGGCCACGACGATGGCCTTGGTGCTGAGCACCTTCACGCTGCCGTCGTCATGCGTGATCTGCACATGCCAGGGGTCGATGATCTTCGCGCTGCCGATCGCCACGTCGACGCCCAGGCTGGTGTAGCGCTCGACCGAGTCATGCGGCTCAACCTCGCGCACGACACGCGCCACGCGCTCCATCACCTGGGCGAAGTCGAGCTGGTAGGACGCCTGCGCCAGCCCATAGTCAGCGCTGTGCTTGATCTGCCGCGCCAGCGTGGCCGTCTTGATCAAGGCCTTGCTCGGCACGCAGCCGTAGTTCAGGCAGTCGCCACCCATCTTGTGGCGCTCGACCAGCGTCACCTTGGCTTTGACCGCCGCCGCGATGTAGCTCGTGACGAGCCCCGCCGCGCCGGCGCCAATGACGACCATGTTGCGATCGAAGCTCTTGGGCTTCTTGTGCGCCCAGTCGGCAAAGACGCGCCGCGCCTGAATGATGTCGACGATCTTCTTGGCCACGAGCGGAAAGACACCCAGCAGCACGAAGGAGCCGATGAGCCCCGGCGACAAGATGCCCTTGAGTGAGCTGAGCTGGGCTAACTGCGTACCTGCGTTGACATAGACGAGCGTGCCGGCGAGCATGCCGAGCTGGCTGACCCAGTAGAAGGTGGCCACCTTCATCTTCGTCAGCCCCATCAGCAGGTTGATGACGAAAAAGGGGAAGAGCGGCACCAGGCGCAGCGTGAACAGGTAGAAGCCGCCCTCTCGTTCGACGCCGCGGTCGAGGTCGGTGAGCGCTTTGCCAAAGCGCGCCTTGATGCCGTCGCGCAGCACATAGCGCGCCACCAGCATGGCCAAAGTGGCGCCGATGCTGGAGGCGAACGAGACAATCAGCGTGCCGACCCACAGGCCGAAGATGGCACCCGCCAGCAGGGTCATGATCGCCGCGCCGGGCAGCGACAGCGCCGTCACCGCGACGTAGGCCGCAAAGAAGCTGCCGATCACCAAACCCGGCTGGCTCTGATACAGCGCGGCGAAGCCACTCTGCGCGCCCTTGATGTAGTCCAGGCTGAAGTAGCGCGCCAGATCCAGCGCGAAGAACGCCACCACAGCCAGCAGCAACGCGGCGAGCAGCGCCATCTTCTTGGTGTTCATGTCGAGGTCTCCTCAGGGCCTATGTCGGTCGTGTACCGCCGCCTCACCTTACACCGACAGCGCGCGCCAGCCGACGACGATGCGCGTCACGATGGTGGCCAAGCACATCGCGGCAAAACCGTAAGCCCACCACGCAAAGTGCTGTGGCCACAGGCACATCAAGGCAAAACACAGCAGCGTCTCGCTGGCTTCGGTGAGCCCGCCCAGGTAGTAGATGCCTTTGCTTGGATAGTCACTGCTCTTGAGCCCGCGACGTTCGGCCAGCACCGAGAACGCCAGAAAGCTCGAGCCCGTGCCGATGAAGGCCGCCAGCAGCACGGCCGCTGGCAAGGCATTCGCCGCAGGCTGTGCCACGGCAAAGGCTAAGGGCACAGCGGCGTAGACAAGAAAGTCCAGCGTGATGTCGAGAAAGGCGCCGCGGTCGCTGGTGTGGGTGAGCCGCGCCACCGTGCCATCGAGCCCGTCAAGCAAGCGGCTCAGCAGCAAGACCGCCAGACCCCACTGCGGCAGGCTCAACGCAATGAGTGATGCTGCCGCGATGCCCAACACAAAGGCGGCGAGCGTGATGGTGTCGGCGCCAACGCCTAAGCCCACCAAGCTACGCGCCAGCGGCGTCAGCAGTGGCGCGAGCCCTCGCAGCGCGATACGGTCAAGCATCAAGACCAGCCGCCACCAGCGGCGGCAAGGTGATCACTTGCGCGCCGGCGGGCACGTCGCTCGCGTCATGCGTGACGAGCACGGCGCACACCTGGTGCGCGCGCAGCTCCGCCCACACGAATTCGCGAATGCGCTGGCGCAGCGCCGCATCCAGCTTGGAGAAGGGCTCGTCCAGCAGCAA
>JANMMH010000069.1:0-3395 GCA_031373055.1 Rubrivivax sp.
GGCGTGAGCGTCAAGGAGCCCAGCATGCGCGGCTGCACGCGACCAAAGCGCGACAAGGCCTCGAGCGCGGCGAGCTTGCGCACGTCCAGGTCGGCGCGCGGGGCGTTGAAGCTGCGCGTGAGACGGCCTTCGACAAAGGCCGCGAGGCCTTGCAGCAAACGCTCTTGCTCGGCCGCTGGCCAGGCCCAACCGGCCTCGTGCGCGCTGGCCAGCAGGTAGCTGCTTAGGCGGTCGCTGCCACGCGGCATGTCTTCGCTGCGCGGCGGGAAGTAGGAGGCCAGGCCGTCATGGTCAAGGTAGCCGGCCAATTCACCGGAAAGCAGGCGCCAACGCGCGGCGTCGCGCAGGGCGATGGCCGCCGAGGTCTTTTGCTCCAGGCAGCTGTAGGGGTAGCTCTCGAAGTAACGGCGCAGGCCGGGCAGGGCGCCGCTGAGCTGGCGTGTCAAGCTGACGGACACGCCACCCACGCTTTGGCCGTTAGCCTGCAATGCGTCGGAAGGCGGTGCCAGCGGCAGCGACAGCGGTGCCTCCAGCGATTGCAGCGTGGCCTGCCACACGCGCACGGGCACGGCGGGCAAGACGATCTGCGTCCACTTGAGCTTGTCGCGCGCGCGCCCGCCGGCCTCTTCGACGCTGGCGTTCCACTCGATGCGCGAGGCCGCTCCAATGACAGGGCCCGGCACATTGACCGTCCAACGCATTTCGATCGCGGCACCCGCTGCGAGGGCTGCCGTTTGCTCAGGCAAGCTGATGGCCGCCGCCCCCGGCGAACCCGACACTTGCCCCGCCATGCTGGCCTTCACGCTCATTGCACGCGCCGTGCTATTTCGCAAAGTAAGCGTGGCCTCAAAACGGTCGCCCTCGCGCACCATGGGTGGCAAGCCCGCGAAGGCTTGCAGCTCCTGCGTCACACGCACGCTAGCGCTGCCGCTGCCGAGCAGCTCAGGCCCGGCATCCGCCACGGCCACCAGCCGAAAGCTCGTCAGCGAATCGTTCAAAGGCACGTCGATGCTGGCCTGGCCTTGCGCGTCGAGCTGCACCACACCACGCCACAAGAGCAGCGTGTCGAAGAGCTCGCGTGTCGGGTTGGCGCCGCCGTCGCCACCTGGCGCCATGGCCTTGCGGCCGTAGTGGCGCCGGCCGATGATTTCGCCCTGGGCGGTGGCCGTCGCCACCCCCCAGGCGCGGCGGCGCATCAAGCCTTCGTGCAGGTTCCATGAGCTGTTGGGGCGCAGCGCCAACAGCCCTTCATCGACGGCGGCAAAGGCGATCTCTGTGGTCGCCACGGGCTTGCCATCGCGCGTGACCTTGACGCCCGAGCGCACGGTTACGCGCACGCCGTAGCACGCGCGCTCGGGCGTGACTTTCACGTCAAGGCGGTGGCCGGCCAGGCCCACCTTGAGCTCGGCGACACCGAGCCGGTAGGCCGGCTTGGCGAGGTCGACCATGGCCGTGGGCGCGCGCCAGTCTTTGCCTTCATAGCGAAAGGCTCGCCACCACTGCAAGGGCTCGCGCCAACCCCAGCCGAAGAAGCTGGTCCAGGGCACGTCACGCACGCGCCCGCGCAGCACCAGCACCGAGACCACGACATTGGGCGCCCAGGAGGCGTCTTTCGGGATCGGTAGGTCGATCACCGGCTCGCGCCCGCGCAGCGTGATCACACGCGCGTCGATCACGCCTTCGCGCTCGACGGTGACCAGCGCGGTGGCCTCGCGAAACGGCATGCGTACCTGCAAGCGCGCCGTCTCACCGGGCTCCCATTCACGCTTTTCGGGCAACACGTCAATGCGGTCGTCGTTGCCCTGCGCAAACCATGGCTCGGCGTCGCCGCTGACCCACAGCGTGGTGGCGGCCTGCGCCACGCGCGCCGCGTCGTCTTTGGCGCGAGCGACGAGCTCAACTTCGCCCACGTTGGCTAACGTTGTTTCGCACGGCACACGGCCCTGAGCGTCGCTCTTGCCTTGGCACACGCGGCCGAGCTCGCGTGTCTGGCTGGCGTTGTCGTACGCATAGAAGCCGCCGACGATGCGTTTGCGGGTAGCGGTGTTTTCGTGCAGACGCCCGTGCACCTCGACCTCACGGCCAGGCACGGCGCGGCCCTGGGTGTCGAGCACCACCACGTCAAAGCGCGCGGGTTCGCGCATCGAAGCCCCAGCCCAGCGCTGCGCACGAATGCCCAGCACCAACGCGCTGGGCCACAGCGGCAGGCGTTGCGCCACGGTTTGCACCTCGCCATTGGGGTCGGTAAAACTCAGCTCGGCCGTCAGCAGCGAAGGTGCGTCGATGGCGGGTAGCTTGGCCAGCGTGACGGTGGCCGCACCCTGCGTATCGGTGCTGGCGTCGAGCTTGTCGGCCACCAGCTTGGCAGGTGCGGCCTCGCCGCCTTCGCCATGTTGCTCGGTGGCCTCGGCACTGCCCTCACGCTTGCCGCGCGGCGGCGTGAAGCTGAAGTCCTCGAAGCCGTCGAAGGCAGGAAGTTGCGTTTGCAGCAGCGCCGATAGGCGCGCCGGCGCACGCGCCATGGCGCCGCCGGCGAGCAGGTTCAGCTGCACCGACATGGCCAGCTGCGCCGGAGCGATCAAGGGCCCGCGCGGTGCCGACAAGCGGGCGTCGACCAGCGGCACGCGGAACTCTTCAACACGCACGCTGCCGCTGGCGTGGCGCTTGTTGCCAGCGAGCAGGGTCACGTCGTAGAGGCCAAGCTTGGCATTGCGCGGGATCGGCCAGGCGCTCTCGGCGCTGCGCACGCCGCGCCAGGCCAGCGGCAGCTTGACTTCATTGCCGCTGCCGACATGGGTGATCAGCAGCGTATCGGGCAGGCCGTCTGCCGCAGGCAAGGCCAGCCCGCGCTGCGTTTGCTCACGCACGAAATGCTTCATCGACAGCGTTTCACCCGCGCGCAGCAGCGTGCGGTCGAACACGGTGTGGGCGATGCGTGTGGCCTCGCTGGCGCTGGCAGTAGGAATGTTGAAGCGCCAGGGTTCGATGCCGCGATTCCACTCGCTGAAGATGAAGGAGAGATCGTTGCCAGCGCGCGCGGTGACGAATAGACCCGCGCTGCTGAGGCATTCGCGCGTGGGGCCTTCGAGCTCACGCTCGATGCGCGCCATGCCTTGTGCGTCGGTACTGCCGCTCCACATCGGCTTGCCACGGCAGTCGTTCACCGTCACGCGCGCGCCTGGCACCGCGCGGCCACGGTCCAGCGTGGTGACCCAGACAAGGCTTGAGCTGCGGCCGCGTTTGAAGTGCACGCCCAGATTCGTGACCAGCGCGCCGCTGCGCACGTACATCGGTGCGCGTGCCGCCAGCAGCGCGTGGCCGAGTACACGTGACGCGACTTCGACGACGTGGTAGCCGGTTTTCGGCAGCGGCACGCCGATGACCTCGGTCGCGCG
>JANMMH010000071.1:0-7151 GCA_031373055.1 Rubrivivax sp.
CTCCCCGCTAAGCAGTGGCGCAAGCCTAGCGCTTGGCCGGCATCGGCGCTTGCGCTTTGTCGTGTGCCGCGATGGTGGGCGGCTACTTCACCCAGGTATTGAGCTGGATGATGGGCAGCAGCACCGCCAGCACGATGAGCAAAGGCTCCAGGATGGTGGCCACGGCCATGGCGCGGCGCTGCACTTCGGCTGAGAGTTGCCCTGCCGCGCGGCCCAGCATCAGCGGCAGCTGGCCGGTTTGCTCACCCAAGCGCGCGACCATCGCCAAGAGGCCGGGAAAGCGCTTCTTCGCCGCCAGCGCGCTGGCCAGCGGCGCGCCTTCACGCACCTGCACCAGGGCTTCCATGGCGTCGGCACGCATGGCGCGGTTGGCCAGGGTTTCCGCAGCGGCTTGCAGGGCTTTGAGGATGGGCACGCCGGCGCCGGCCAGCATCGCTAACGTTCCACCGAAGCGGGCTGCGTTGTAGCCGCGTGCCAGGCGCCCGAGCAGCGGCAGGCGCAAGAAGGCAGCGTCGCTGCTGAGTCGAAAGCTGTCGTTTCGCCGCATGCCGATGAAGAGCGCCACCGCAGTGGCCAGCACCAGCGCCAGCAGCCAACCCCACTCACGCACGAAGGCGCTGATGCCCAGCATGGCCACGGTAAGTGCGGGCAGCGCGCGCTTGGAGCTGGTGAAGACGGTGGCCACCTGCGGCACGACGTAGGTCACCAGAAAGATCACGATGGCCAGCGCGATGAGCGAGACGATGCCCGGGTAGAGCATGGCGCCGATGAGCTTGGTCTTGAGCGCCTGGCGCTGCTCAAGGTCGTCGGCCAATTTCTCCAATACAGCGCCCAGGGCCCCGCTTTGCTCGCCTGCGGCCACCACCGCACGGAAGACGTCGTCGAACTCGCGCGGTGCCGTGGCCAGCGCGCGAGCGAAGCTGCTGCCGGCGTTGACCTCGCTCTTCAGGTGCGAGACGAGTTCACGCTGGCGCTGGTCTTCCGACTCGTCGGCCAGCGCCGTGAGTGCACGCTCCAGCGGCAGGCCCGAGCCCACCAGCCCGGCGAGTTGGCGCGTCCACACCGTCAGCGAGGTGGCGCTGAAAGCGCGGCGGCCGTAGCGCGTGGCGCTGCTGGTGGCGTCGCTCGCGGCCACGGGCAGCACCGACAGCGGCACCAGCGACTGCGCGCGCAAGAGTGAGCGCGCGGCCTTGGCGTTGTCGGCATCCAGCAGCCCGCTGCTGGATTTGCCGGTGGCGTCTAGAGCTTCGAACTTGTAGGCTGGCATGGGGGGGATGCTGCCATAGGCGGCACCTGGTCCGCGAACACGGGGGCGCTGATGACGGACTTCTTATGGGACGCCTTGCTGGCCATCGCCGGTGTGCTGGTGATTCTCTGGGTGCTCAAGGGCAAGTTGCGCCAGCGTGAAGGGCGCCACGCCGACTTCCGCACCCTGGCCAACGAGTTGGGCTTGCAGTTCAACGCCACGCACATGGGTCTGCGCGAGGGCCAGGCCGAGCCACCCGAGCACGCCGCCCTGCGCAGCGCGGCCGTGGGTCGCGCCGGTTTGCAGGCCTTGGCCGCCATGCCGTTGTCGAGTCAGTCAAGCATCGAAGGCAGCTTTGACGGCGTGCACGTGAGCATCACCCTGCAGCAGACAAATAGCCATGGCGCGGGCGCGCACGCCACGCTGCTAAGCGCACACATGCCGCGCCCGCCTGGGCTTACGAGCCTGGCGATGTGCCGCTCGTACGCGGTGGATCGCCTGCTCACCCGCGCCACGGGCGGCCAGGACATTCAGCTCGGCGACACCGCGTTCGACGAGCAGGTGCAAGTCCGTGGTGCGCCGCCCGAAGCTGTGCGCACCTGGCTGGCAAGCGCCGACGTGCGACAGCGCGTGGCGCAGTACTTGACGGACTTCGACACCGGCTCCATCGACGAACACGGCGTACATCTGCAACTGGCTGGCGCCGCAACCGACAGCGCGCGTGTGCGCACGGCGCTGCAGGCGATGGCGGCCTTGAGCAAGGCGCTCACTCGCGCCTGATCCATCAGACGCCTTTCAGCGGGTTAGGCGGCCATGGCCCGTCGGATAGCTTGACAGTGCGGCCGCAGGCGTCGGGTGATTACGTAGGCCAAGCCGGCTCGTCACTCTCTCGTCACCTTGGGCTGGGCACGTCTCATACAGCCGCAACGGTGTCTCGGCGAGCCGTCGCCACGGCCCCCACCTTGCTAGTTCGCACTGTCGCGCCTTCGGGCGTCTATAGCGGAGTGCATGGCATGAAACTCACCCACCAAATGGCCAGTCGGGCTGGGAAGGCCAAGCCAGCCAGAAGCGGCCTTGTCGTCGCGCTGCTCATCATGGCGGCAGGCGCCGGTGTGGCCGCCTGCGGGCCAGCACCTGGCGCATGCGTGCGGCGCCCTGGTGGTCGCCGCGCTGGGCGGGCTTGCTGGCCGCGGCCTTAGCCGCGCGTTGGGCGAGGCCGGTTCGGCCCGGCCTTGGCTGGGCTGGCTGGCGGTGCCCGCGTTGATGCTCTTGCTGCTGCCGCGCCAGCAGCTGCTCGCGCGCTGGCCCGCGCGGGCCATGCCCCTGGCCTATGCGCGCAGCGCTGCGGCGGTGCTTACCGCGTTGCTGCTGGTGTGGACGCTGCTGGCCAACATCATCTCCAACGGTGCGGCCAGGCCGTTGCCGCACCTGCCGCTGCTCAACCCGCTGGACCTGGGCATCGCGCTGGCCCTCTTTGCAGCGTGGCGCTGGCGGCTGAGCGAGCCCGCGCGCGCGCTGTGGGCACCAATGCCGCAGCTGCCCGCGGTGGTGCTGGGCGCGCTCGGTTTCGTCTGGCTCAACGGCATGCTTGTTCGTGGCTTCCACCACCTCGGCGGCGTGCCGTTTCACTTCAGCGCCTGGACCAACTCATTGGCCGTGCAGACCGGGCTGACCTTGCTGTGGACCAGCCTGACGCTGACGCTGACGTGGTGGTCGGCACGGCGCGACCAGCGCGCGCCGTGGCTGGTGGGTGCGGCGTTGCTTGGCGTGGTGGTGGCCAAGTTGCTGCAGGTGGACTTGTCGGGCAGCGGCACCGTCACGCGCATCGTCTCGTTCATCGGCGCGGGCGTGTTGATGCTGGTCATCGGCTACGTCGCTCCGCTGCCAGGCAAGGAGAAGAGCCATGCGCCGAGTTGAGCGCTTGGTGCAAGTTGGGGTGGCGGCCTTGTTGCTGGTGGCCGCTGGCGGGCCGTGGGCGGCGCCGGTGGAGCTGACCATCGACGCCCACCGCATCAGCGTGCGCCAGCGCGGCGCCGCCACCGCGCCCGAGCGCAGCCCGGGCTGGCTGATCGACTTGGGCGAGCGCGCCAAAGATCAGCCGCCAGCGCAGACGCTGCAGCTGCAATGGCCGCAGGCCGCCGAATTCACGGCGCCTTACACCCTGGAGCACAGCGCCGACCTGCGCCAATCGCGCGCGGCGACTGGCGGCCAGCTGCTGGCACTCAGCGCAGCGCCGCCGCAGATCACGGGCGCCAGATCGGCGACGCAAGCCAGCATCAGCAAGGCACTGGATGCACCGACCGACATCGATGTGGCCGCCAGCCCCGAGCCGCCGGGGCCGCATTCTGGCGCGCCAGCGCCCAGGAGCTTGCACTTTGACCTCGGCGCGGCGATGCCGCTGCATCGCGTCGATCTGCAACTGCCTGCCGGCAACTGGGTGTTGCCGCTGCACGTGCAGGCGCGCGAGCGTGCCGACTCGCCCTGGGAGCCTCTGGCTGGCACCGTGTTCTACCGGCTTGAGCGCGGCAGTGAGGTCTCGCGCTCGCCGGCGCTGGTGGTGCAGCGCAGCGCGCGCTACCTCAGGCTCTTGCCCGATGAACGCGCGTCACTGCCCCCTGCCGACTCGCTGCGCTTGTTGGCCCGCGCGCAACTCGTCAGCCTGGTGTTCGCAGCGCAAGGTCAGCCGCCTTATGGGTTGATGGCCGGCGCCGCCAAGGCCAGCAGCGGCGCGTTGCCCATCACAACCCTCGTGCCCGACCTGGAGCGTGAGCGCCTAGGCCAGGCCACACTGGGTGCATGGTCCGAAGTGCCAGAGGCCGTGGTGCAAGCCCAAACACGACAACGCCTGGCCGCCCTGCGCCCCTGGATGTTGTGGACGCTGCTGCTCGGCGGCGTGGCCGCGCTGGGTTGGATGGTGTGGCGCTTGTTGAGGGCTGACAGGGTGTGAGCGTTGACCTGGTCGTCAGCCCTTTCGCGACGGGTGGCTGCGTCGCGCCGAACGCATCGACAAACAGGCGGGCGCTGTCGACGCTTGCCGGGGTCAACCGCCCTGCGGTATGAATTCCAAACCGGTGTTCAGCAGCCCCACGAGCTCGACGCTGCCAGTGTTGAACGCCACCTGGCAGGCCAACACGCCCAGTGACGCCTGCGTGAACGTGCCCGCGTCGAGCAGCCCGACAAAGTTGGCCAGGTCGGCCGCACCGGCATCGACGCCGATCACGTTCCTGTAGACCAGCTTGACGAAGTCGGTGTTCGAGCGCGAGCCCGCGAGCTGCTCGAAGACCGAGGTACCGATGGCCAGGCCCACCAGGTCGTTGTAGCTCACGCCTTGATCGAGCAGGCTGATGCCGATACCGGCGAAGGTGCCGTTGGCCAGCGACAAAGGGCCGAAGAGCGCGCGCAGGATCTGCCCGGTCTGCCCAGCGCGGCCGTCGACGGCGGTGTCCAGCGCCAGGCCTTTGTCGGCGAACACCAGACGTTCCATGTTGAACAGCGTGTCGGTGCCGTCGTCGCCGCCGGCCACGGTCCAGCGGTCACTGCCTTTGGTCACGGTGTAGGCCGCGCGCGCACCGCCAAAGACTGCGCTGTCGATGCCAGCGCCGCCGTCCATGCCGTCGTTGCCGCCGCCACCTTGCAAGCGGTTGGCCACCGCGTTGCCCACGAAGATGTCGTTGCCGCCGCCGCCGATGGCGTCTTCGATGGTCACGGTGTCGTAGATGAAGACGGTGAACGGGTCGTTGAGGGCGGGCAGGGGCGCATCGATGCTGAGATCGTCCTTGCGGTTGGAGAAGCTCAGCGGCAGGCCCAGCTGACTCCAGCTTCCCGGCGTGAGGTTGATCGTCGCTGGGGCGTTGCCATCCACCCGGATGGTGTCGCGGCCGCCGCCGTCCCAGAGGGTTTCGTTGTAGCGCGCGCTCGAGCGGTAGGTGTAGACCGTGTCGCCGGCGTTGTGCGTCATGTTGGCGCCGTAGAGATACTGGATGGCGGCGATGTCGACCTGCATCGGCGTCGTCGGCGCGAAATCGGCCTGCAGCGGCGAGCCTTTGCCCGGGATGTCGTTGTAGGCCATCACCATGTTCTGCGTCGAGTAGGCGTCCAGCGTGTCGGTGCCTGTTTTGGGCAGCACGGCGGGGTTCACCGGCCAGCCCTCGATGACGCCGCTCAGGCCCGTGTCGTGCGGGTGCTTGAGACCGATCGCATGGCCGGCCTCGTGCAGCATGGTGAGGAAGTTCTGCGTGCCCTTGGCCCAGCCTTCGGGAAACAGCAGCCTGGCGTTCATCCAGGTGTCGCCCGCGCCGGCAAGGTCCTGCGGAAACCACGACGAGCCGTACGTGGTGGCGCCGATGCCTGGGGGCGAGGTGTAGGCAAAGCGCAGGGTGCCGGCCTCGACCGTGTTGGCCGGCACTTCGGAGAAGGTGAGCTGGGCCACGGCGGCCCATGCGGCCATCACGGCGCGCGTGGCCTCCTGCGCATCGGCGGGCATCACGGCGAAGCCCTCAAGGTACTTGGCAAAACCAGCCTGGAAGGGTTCCTGGGCGTTGTAGTTGCCGGCGACGTTGGCTTGCACGTCGAAGGCCGCCTGGCTGGTGGGGAACGAGTAGGTGAGCGTGGCGCCGGTCCCCGCTGGGCCGGTGCCCCATTTGGAGCCACCGATCAAGGCGTTGGTGACGGCATTGGGGGTGGGTTGGACCAGGGCGGTGGCGTCACCGGTGTAGGTGGGTTGCGAGGTGGCCATGCGCGAGCTCCTTTAGTTGATGCGGGCGCAGCGCGCCATTGCGGCGCTCTGCGGCATCAGCTTTTACAGATTGATGCGTACTTCGTCACCATGAATAGTGCGGAAGAAGTGCCCTTGTATTGGCCGCCAGTGCGCTGCTCAATCGCGGGTCACGCGCACCACCTCCTCAAGCGAGGTGACACCCTCGCGCACCAGCCGCTCGCCGTCTTCACGCATCGAGCGCAGCCCGGCCACGGTGGCCGCAGCTGTGAGCTCTTGCTCGGGCGCACGGTTGTGGATCAGCGCCTGCACTTGGGGTGACGCGCTCATCAACTCGTAGACGCCCGTGCGGCCTTTGTAGCCGGTGTGGCCACAGTGCTCGCAGCCCACAGGGTGCCAGCTGCCGTCGTCACCATGGCGCTTGCAGTGCACGCACAGCTTGCGGACCAGGCGCTGCGCCAAGGTGCCGAGCAAGCTGGACGAGAGCAGGAAGGGCTCGACGCCCATGTCGATCAAGCGCGTGACGCTGCTCACCGCGTCGTTCGTGTGCACGGTGGCCAGCACCAGGTGGCCGGTGAGTGAGGCCTGGATGGCGATGGACGCGGTTTCGTAGTCGCGGATCTCACCGATCATGATGACGTCGGGGTCCTGGCGCAGGATCGAGCGCAGCGCCTTGGCGAAGGTCAGGTCGATCTTGGCGTTGACCTGCGTCTGGCCGATGCCCGGCAGCTCGTACTCCACCGGGTCTTCCACGGTCAGCACGTTCATCGCACCCGTGTCCATGCGGCCGAGCGACGCGTACAGCGTGGTCGTCTTGCCCGAGCCCGTGGGGCCGGTGACGAGCACGATGCCATGCGGCTGCTTCACCAGGCGGTTGTAGGCGGCGAGCACGTCGCCGCTCATGCCCAGGCCTTCCAGCGTGAATTTCGATTCGGTCTTGTCCAAAAGGCGCAGCACCGCGCGTTCACCATGCGACGAGGGCAGGGTGCTGACCCGCACGTCGATGGCGCGCCCGCCGATGCGCAGACTGATGCGCCCGTCTTGCGGCAAGCGCTTCTCGGCGATGTCGAGCTCGGCCATGATCTTCAGGCGCGAGATCAGTGCGGCGTGCAGTGCCTTGTTGGGTTGCACCACCTCGCGCAGCGTGCCGTCGACGCGAAAGCGCACGGCGCTGGAGCGCTCGTAGGGCTC
>JANMMH010000114.1:0-3547 GCA_031373055.1 Rubrivivax sp.
TGCGCGACATGGCGCGCCAGCGCGGCTTCCGCAGCGTGTTGACCACACCACTCACACGCGACGGTGCGGTCATCGGCTTGATCAGCGTCACACGCGCCGAACCCAGGCCCTTCTCGCCAGCGCACATCGCGCTGCAGCGCACCTTCGCCGACCAGGCCGTGATCGCCATCGGGAACGTGCGGCTGTTCAACGAAACGAAAGAGGCGCTGGAGCTGCAGACCGCCACGTCCGACGTGCTGCGCGCCATCAGCAATTCGATCAACGACGCCCAGCCGGTGCTCGACAAGATTCTGGACAGCTGCAGCCAGCTGATGCCCGCCCACTACATGGTCGTCAATCTGGTGGGCGACGACGGACGCCTGCACCTGGGCGCGGCGCGGGTTATGGGGCAAGCAGACCGCCCAGGCTGGATGCAGAACGACCTGGAAGCGATCCACAAGACCGCAGCGGCGGTCTACCCCATGGCCCTGGAGAGCACGGGTACGGCCTTGGCCATCGCCAGCGGCCGGGTGCTCAACTTCCCCGATGTGCTGCACGGCGACGACGTGCCCCACGGCGTGCGCGCGCCGGCGCAGTGGCTGGGCCGCAACTACTCGCAGATGATGGCGCCCCTGGTGCAGGGCGAGCGCGGCGTCGGCAGCATCGCGGTGCTGCGCGAGGCGCTGGGCGGCTTCACCGAGAAAGAGCAGTCGCTGCTCAAGACCTTCGCCGACCAGGCCGTCATCGCCATCCAGAACGCGCGGCTGTTTCGCGAGACGCAAGAAGCGCTGGAGCAGCAGACCGCGAGCACCGAGGTGCTGCAGGTCATCACCGCGTCGCCCGGAGACCTGCGGCCTGTCTTCGATGCGATTGCTGAAAAGGTCGCCCGCCTCTGTGAGGCCGATGACGGTGGTCTGTGGTCGGTGCAGGGCGGTGTGGCTCGCGGGGCCGGTGCTTCGATCGAGGGGGGGCAATGGCCTGAGGCCATTCGCGAGCTTGCGATGGAGTGTCCGCTGGAACACCTGCTGGGCCGCGAACCGCTGAAGCATGCGTACCTTCATGTGGCCGACCTGATGGACACCCCGGCGTACCGGGCCGGGGTTCCCGTGACGCGACATTTCGTGGACCTGGGTGGCGTGCGGACCAGCCTGTTGGTGCCCTTGATCGACGATGGATCGGTGGTGGGCATCCTGAGCGCGATACGGCGCACCGTGCGGCCGTTCAGCGAGCGACAGATTGCGCTGGTGCAGGCCTTTGCCGCACAGGCGCAGATCGCGATGAAGAACGCGCGTTTGATCAACGAGACGAAGGAAGCGCTGGAACGGCAGACGGCCACTGCCGCCGTCCTTACCGCGATTGCGCAGGCGCGGGGCGACGTGCAGCCGGTGCTGGAGACCATCGTGCACAGCGCGCGCGAGCTCGCCGGTGGCCTGACCGCGACGCTGTGGCAGATTGAAAACGGGCAGGGGACCTTGCTCGCACGCACCCGCACCGGGGCTGATGAAGCGCTGGTTGCGTTGGGCCCGCTCGAGGTACGCGACAGCTATCTGGCAAGCCCGGCCATCACGCACGAGCCGTTGTCCGTTCCAGACACGGACCTCGAACCGCTGCTCGACGAGTCCTGGCGCGAGATCGCGCGTGTGCGCGGCTACCGGTCGATCGTCGTCGTGCCGATGATGCGCGACGGAGCCTGCGTCGGACTCATCAGCGTTACCCGGCAGGAGCCAGGGCCGTTCCCCGAGCGCATCGTCGCGCAGTTGCAGACCTTCGGCGACCAGGCCGTCATCGCCATCCAGAACACGCGGCTGTTCAACGAGACGCAGGAAGCGTTGGCGCGCCAGACCGCCACCGCCGACATGCTGCGCGTGATCAGCAGCTCGCCCACCGACGTGCAGCCGGTGTTTGACGCCATCGTCACCACCGCCGTGCGGTTGTTGGGCTGCGATTCCAGCTTCGTCATGCGCCGCGACGGCAACACCTTCACGGTGCAGGCCGCCGCCACGCCGGCCGGGCTGATGGGCGAGCTGGGGCTGGGCGGGATGCCCGTGGACGCCAGCGCCAATTTCCCGTCGCGCGTGTTGCTGGACAAGACACCGCTGCACCTGCCCGACTGGGGCAAGACTGATCTGCCCGCGCATGAACGCAACATCCGCGAACAGCTGGGCGTGAACTCGGCGCTGTACCTGCCGATGCTGCGCGACGGTGAAAGCATCGGCCTGCTCAGCTTTGCCCGGGCGCGGGCCGAGGCCTTCAGCGACGCGCAGATCGCGCTGGCCGAATCGTTCCGCGACCAGGCGGTCATCGCCATCGAAAACGCGCGTTTGTTCAATGAGACCAAAGAGGCGCTAGCGCGGCAGACAGCCACCTCTGAGGTGCTGAAGGTCATCAGCGAATCGCCGACCGACGTGCAGCCGGTGCTGGAGGCCGTGGCGCAGCGCGCCGGCGTGTTGTGCCGTGCCGATGGCGCACGCGTGTGGTTGCTGCGCGATGGCGAACTGCACGCCATGACCAGCTATGGCCCGAGTTACGTCGAGGGCCAGGGCGAGCGACTGCCGCTGAGGCGCAGCTCCATCGGCGGGCGCGCCGTGTTGGACAAGCGCGTGGTGCATGTCGAAGACGTGCTGCCGCTCATCGATACCGAGTACCCCGACGTGCGCGAGATTCAGACGCGTTACGGCTTTCGCAGCGTGCTCAACGTGCCGCTCATGCGCGAAGGTGAAGCCATCGGTGCGATCTCGCTGCTGCGCAAGGAGGTGCGGGCGTTTGATGCTTTGGAGATCGCGCTCTTGCAGACCTTCGCCGACCAGGCGGTGATCGCGATCCAGAACGCCCGGCTGTTCAACGAGACCCAGGAGGCGCTGGAGCAGCAGACCGCCACCGCCGACATTCTGAAGGTCATCGCGGCCTCGCCTTCGGACGTGCAGCCCGTGTTCGATGCCATCGCCGAGCGCGCCCGCGTGCTTTGCGGCGCGGTGGTCAGCGGGGTCAGTCGCTTTGACGGCGAGTGGGTGCACTTGGCGGCTGTCGATGGCGTCAGCGATGAGGCACTGGCTGTGACCCACGCCGCCTTTCCCATGCGTTCGGGCTCGGGCTCGATCAATGCCCGTGCGATCCGCGACCGTGCGCCCGTACAAGTCGCCGACCTGCTCGCCGATCCGAGCTACGAGGCCAAGGCTGCGGCGCAGCGGGCTGGCTACCGCAGCGGACTGGCAGTGCCGATGTGCAAGCACGACCGCGTGGTCGGCGCGATTGCGGTCTTCCGCGCGGAGACGGGCGACGTCCCCCTTCGCCAGGTGCAGCTGTTGCAGAGTTTCGCCGACCAGGCCGTCATCGCGATTGAGAACGTGCGGCTGTTCAATGAGACGAAGGAGGCGCTGGCGCGGCAAACCGCGACGTCTGATGTGCTGCAGGTGATCAGCGAATCACCGACAGACGTGCAGCCGGTGTTCGACATCATTGCCGAGCGCGCTGCCGTGCTGACGCAGTCTCGCTTCGGCCTGGTCATTCGCGTCGTCGGTGAAGCCTTGCACCTGGCCAGCATGCACGGTTCCGACCCTGGGGCGGTGGA
>JANMMH010000124.1:0-6162 GCA_031373055.1 Rubrivivax sp.
GGTGCTGCGAGCAGCAGCAGGCCGCTGGCTAACAAAGGTCTGCGTCGCATGGTCATGGGCTCCACATCTTCGGTTGTGCACAAACGCAAGCTGTGTTCGCAGCCGTCGATCAGGCGTTGCCGAGGTAGTCCTTCTTGCCCACTTCGACGCCGTTGCTGCGCAAGATGGCGTAGGCGGTGGTGACGTGAAAGAAGAAGTGCGGCAAGCCATAGGTCAGCAGGTAGGTCTGGCCGGTAAAGCGCTTTTCCTTGGGCGTGCCGGCCTGGGTCACGATCTCGCGCGTGGCGCTGTCTGCAAACTGCGCCACCGACAGGCCTTCCATGAAGGAAAGGGTCTTGCCGATACGCTCTTGCAGATCGGCGAAGCTGGCTTCCTTGTCCTCGAAGCTGGGCACGTCCGTCCCCGCCAAGCGCGCCGAGACGCTCTTGGCAAAGTCGCACGCCACCTGAACCTGGCGCAGCAAGGTGAACATGTCCGGGAACAGCCGGGCCTGCAGCAGCGCGTTCGGGTCGATTTTCCGGCTCTCGGCATGCGCCGCGGCGATGGCCAGCACGCGGCTCAGGCCGCCCAGCATCTGCTTGAACAGCGGAATCGAGGTGTCGTACAGGGTGGTGCTCATGGGTGCCTTTGGGTGGATGGGTCGAGAGAGGATGCGCCATTGGAACATTCGTGGGGCGTCGAGCCAGAGACCGTCTGGCGCCGCACGACCCACAGCACGTAGGCGACGAACACCAAGGTCGAGCCGACGAACACCATGACCTGGGCCGTGGGCGACAGCGTCGGAAAGAGTGCGAAGAGGAACGCAAACGGCGCCGCGCCCAGCGCCGTGGACACGGCGTTCTCGGTCACCGTGGTGCGACGGCTGAACAGGCCCAGCGCATAGGACAGCACGTCCACCGGAAAGGTCATGCGAAGCAAGACGAGCGAGACGAGGCGGTGGCGCGGATGGATCAAGCGGTCGATGTCGGCATGGCGTGTCGCCGACGGGAAGTGCCGCAATATGAGTTCGCGCGCATGGCGTGCAAGCATGAACGACATGACGGCGCCGACGACCCAGCCCGCCAGCAGCAGCCATGCCGTCCAGGCCGGCCCCCAGGCGAGTACGGCCAGCGGCACCAGCGGCAGATTGCTCAGCACTGGCATCAGCACCGCGACCACCGACGTGGTGACGAAGATCAGGATGGCCAGGCGTGGGTGCGCGCGCAGCATGTCCTGAATGGGCGCGGAGTACATCCGAGCCAGCACCAACGCGATAGCGAAGAGCGCGACCACCCACACCCCCAGGCGAAGGGCCGGCAGGAGCTCGGCCCAAGTCAAAGGTGGCCGCAGAGAAGCAGGGGGTGTTGGCATACGTCGATGCTGCACGCAAAGCGTGCGCTCGGGGGGAGCACGGTTCGGTCAGAACGCATTTGAACCTGGGTGTGGCGTGGGCCAGCCCAGCCGGCGGCGCAGGACGACGGATGCGAAACTCGACATCGACCCGGGCACGCGCTGCCCCTCTCCTGCGCCCGCCGACGCCATAGCCCAAGCCCGATGAGACGCTTCAAACACGCCATCCTCACCATCCTCACGGCCCTCGTCAGCCTGGGCCCGGCCCACGCCGACGAAGCGCTGGCGGCCGTCATCGCCAGCGCACACCGCGCGCCCGGCAACGCGGCCCGCGACGTCTGGCGCCACCCGCGCGAGACGCTGGAATTCTTCGGCGTCCGGCCGGGCATGACGGTGATCGAGATCAGCCCGGGCGGTGGCTGGTACACCGAGATCCTGGCTCCCTACCTGCGTGACAGGGGGCAGCTGATCCTGGCTGCCGACGACCCGGCGTCGGGCTTTGCCTACTACCGCCGCAGTGCCGAACGCCTGGCCACGAGGCTGCAAGCCCAACCCGCGCTGTATGACCGCGTGCAGGTGTTGCCCTTCGAAGTGCCAGCCAAGACGTCGCTGGGCACCATCGCTAACGTCGATATGGTGCTGACATTCCGCAACGTGCATAACTGGGCGGCTGAGGGTGATGCTGCGGTGTTGGCCGTCTTCAAGAGCGTCCATGACGTACTCAAGCCCGGTGCCGTGTTTGGCGTGGTGGACCACCGCTTGCCAGCAGACCAGGTGCAGGACGCCAAGGCCAGCAGTGGCTATGTGCATGTGGCCTACGTCACACGCTTGGCGCAGGCGGCGGGCTTTCGCTTGGCCGCAGCGTCGGAGCTCAACGCCAACGCCAAGGACACCGCCAAGCATCCCGGCGGCGTGTGGGCACTGCCACCGACCTACCGCAACAAGGATCAGGACCGCGCACGGTTTGAGGCCATTGGCGAGAGCGACCGCTTCACGCTGAAGTTCGTCAAACCTTGAGCCCTGCCTGAGCTTTCCCGGCGCGCCACAGCCACACACCGACGGCCAGCATCCACACCGCCAGTAGCGAGACAGCCACCGCCACCGGCACCTGCACAGACAGGCGCGAGGCCGGCAAGAGCATGGCACCAAGCATGGCGGCGCTGACGAAACCAAGCCAGGCCAGCGCGCGCGGCATCGCGGCGGTGCGCAGCGCGCCCCAGCACAGCAGCGCGACGGCCATGGCCATGAAGAGCGCCACACCCAGCAGCTCACCGATGCCGCCGCCATAAAGCGTGATGGCGCGGAAGACGAGCTCAATCTGTGCGCGCTGCATCGGCTCGGCACTGGCGTGGGCCACGGCCAGCGCGGGCATCACGGTCAGCCAGCGCAGGATGCCAATAGTGCGCGCCAGGGTCGACAGCGCGGCCAGTGCCGCCACCGTCGCGGCCAGGGGCTGGTGCAGACCGCCGAAGACGCGGGCCGCCAGGGCAATCATCAAGGGCGCGATGAGCACCGAGTACAGCAGGTACAGGCCATAGCCCAGGGCCACAGCGTCGGGCTGGGCGTGGATGGCCGCCAGTTGTTCAGCGGCGGGTTTGCCCAGTGATGCCGGCCAGCCAATAGCGGGGCCGAGCACGAGCATCGGCGCCAGCGACAACAAGGCTTCGACGATGAAGAACGCGCCGAGCCAGCGCTGGGTTGCTAACGTTGAACCTGTGGTGGTGCTGGATGCCGCGGCGTAAGCGGCAGCGTGGATAGCAGGGCGAATGACAGCGTTCATGGCGATGTCCTTGGGTTAGGCGGGTTCGGTTTCAAGTTGGCAGCAGCTCAGCCTTCACAGCCGGCGCATGGTCAAGATCGATGAGGCTGCACCGCAGCGCGTCATGCAGCGGCGTGCTCGGCAGCTCACCGACGCGCTGCGCCAAGGCCGCGCCCGACAGCGCATGCGGCACCCGCCACAGGTACGACATCTCCGCCAACGAGCGCCACATCGGCCACACCAGGCCACCGAGGCGAATCAACGCCCACGGCATGCCGCCGCGACGAAAGCCCGTAGCAGGGCGCAGCCCCAGGCCCGCCGCAGCGGCCTCGATGGCGTCCAGCAGCTGCGCACCGGTGAGCGTGTGGCCCGCGAAATGCAGGCGCTCAAAGCCTTGCACGCGCGGCCGCTCGGCCACGGCCACGAAGGCGCGCGCGAGGTCAGGCAGGTAGGCCCAGGCATGCGGCACGTTCAGCGGCCCCGGGTAGACCAGCTTGCCTTTGGCGATGGACTTGACGATGGCCTGGTCCAGCCAGCTGCCCGTGCCGGCACCGAAGAAGTCGCCCGCGCGCAGCACCACGCTGTGCAGACCATGGCCAGCGCGCGCCGCCATCTCGGCTTCAAGCTCGCAGCGGATCTGGCCCTTCTCGCCGTTCTCGCCGCTCGGCGCTTCGGGCGTGGTCTCGGTCAGCAAGGCGGGCATGCCCGCGCCGAAGTTGTAGACGTTGCCGGGCAGCATGAAGGTGGCGTCAAGCCGCTGCGCCAGGTCCATGCCCAGCCGTGCCAGCGGCAACACCTGCGTGCGCCAGGCGGTGTAGGGCGGGTTGATGGCGTGCACGACGACACTGGAGCCGGCGGCTTGCACGGCAAGCGTTGAGGTGTCGTGCAACGGGGTCGTCAGGTAACTCGTGCCTGCGGGCCAAGGCGCGCTCGGCACGCGCCGCACTTGCGCCAGCACACGCCAGCCGGCACCGGCAAATGCCAGCACGGCGGCATGGCCGAAGCGGCCGTTGGCACCAAGGATCAAGACACTGCGCTCGGGAGCATTCATGGTCGGCGTTCCTGCGTGGGTTGATTCGATGGCGGCAGTTTGTGCGCCCACGCCTCATTCGACAATGGCCTAGCTTGGTAAGACAGCTATACATTTATGCATGTCAAGACCAACCCCTTCCGCCTTCGACTGGGCCCTCGTGCGCAGCTTCATCGCCGTGCTCGACGCCGGCAGCCTGATGGGCGCGGCGCGCAAGACGGGTGCCTTGCAGCCCACGCTGTCGCGACACATCAGTGAGCTTGAAGCGCAGCTTGGCGCACCGCTTTTTGAGCGCACCGGGCGCGGCGTCACACCCACTGCGATGGCGCTGGCCATTGCCGACGCGGCGCAGCAAATGGAGGCCGGCGCCGACAACCTGGCGCGCACCTTGGCCGGCCGGCGCAACGCCACCAGCGGCACCGTGCGCATCAGTACCAGCGATGTAGCTGCGGCTTGGCTGCTGCCACCCATCCTGGCGCGGCTGGCCGACGAAGAGCCGGCGATTCAAATCGAGCTGGTGGCGTCGAACCAGCTCAGCAACCTGCTGCGCCGTGAAGCCGACATCGCCGTGCGCATGCTGCGCCCGACGCAGAGCTCACTGGTAGCGCGCAAGTTGGGCGACCTGCCCATCGTGGCCGCCGCGCACCGCTCGTACCTGGCGCGCGAAGGCACACCGCGCAGGCCCGAAGAGCTGCTGCACCACCGGCTGATCGGCTACGACCGCGACGAGACCATCGTGCGTGGTTTCGCCGCCATGGGATTCCCACTGACACGCGAGCAATTCGCGCTGCGCACCGACGACCAGGTGGCCTATGGCCGGCTCGTCGCCAGCGGTGCCGGCATTGGTTTTGTCGCGCACTACAACCTGCGCCATTGGGACGATGTCGAGGCCTTGCTGCCCATGCTGAAGGTGCCACCGCTGCCATGTTGGCTGGCCGTGCACCGTGAAATTCGCTCAAGCAAGGTGGTGCGGCGGGTCTACGACTTTCTGGCGCAGGCGATACCGCAGGAGCTCTCGGTCAGCGTATCTTGAGCGCTAGCAAGTCAAGATAGGCCCGCGCTACCCTTGGCGCGTCGGCGAGCCCAAGCTCATGCATCAAGGCTTCGGCGATAGCCACGCCTTCAGCGTCGATCTGCCTATCACGCAGTACGACTTCAAGCTCCATGTGGTCGCTCAGGCCTGCCACGCAGTCGAGGTGGATACGCGTGGCGCCCACTCGCAAGAGCGTGCGGCGCTTGCACACGCGGCCGAGCACGCCATAAGCGCGAGTGAGTGCTTCACGCAGTGCCAACGGCTCCGTGACGCTGACACGCACGTAGTCGCTGGCCTTGGTCTCGCCCGTGTCGGCGCGCTGGTAGTGGATGAGCTCGGCGCTGCCGTCGGCAAATTCACGCAGCTTCAGGCGGCCGCCCCCGGCGGGCACGTGGAAGAACGTGTCGTCCTGGTGGATAACTTCGGCCGGGCCGTCGGCGAGCGCCAAGGCGCGTGGCAGCACCGCCTGCACGCTCTCGATACGTGCCTTGATCTCGATATTGCGCGCCACTGGAGCGTTAGTTATCTCGAACCTGCGCCGCCGCAATCTGGCGCAGCGCTTGCTCAAAGACCTCGGGCGTTTGCCCGCCCGAGATGAGGTGGCGCTGGTTGATGATGATCGAGGGCACCGAGTTGATGCCCAGGCTCTGCCACTGCGCGATGCTGGCGCGCACCTCGGCCGCAAAGAGGTCACTCATCAAGAGCTCGCGTGCGCTTTCCACGTCCAGGCCGACCTCGGTGGCGAGCTCCAGCAGCACGTCCATGGCGCTCGGGTTGCGGCCTTCCCCGTGGTACGCCTTGAGCAGCGCGTGCTTGAGTGCGCGCTGCTTGCTGATGTTGGTGCTGGTGCCGGCCTCCGCCTCTTCGGCGTCCACCACGCCGGCCCAGTGCAGCAAGCGGTGCGCATCGAAGGTGTTCCACACGCGATGGCGAGCGCCGAAACTGAAACCCACGTCGGCACCGCGCTGGCGGATGTTGGCCTGGTTGCGCGCGATCTGCTCGGGGCCGATG
>JANMMH010000136.1:0-4266 GCA_031373055.1 Rubrivivax sp.
TGCTCAGCATCAACGCCTCGTTCTTCGACGCCCGCTTCGCGCCGCGTGGGCTGACCACGAGCCAGGGCGAGCGTTGGGCGCCGGTGATGCTGGCCGGCGTGGCACCGGTGTTTGCCTGCACGGTGGCCTTGTCTTGCGAGATCACGTTTGAGGCGCCAGTGCAAGACCAGGCGGCGTGGGCCATGGCCGTCGGCGGCACGCCTTGGCTGCTACGCACCGGCACGCAGCGGCGGGCCAGCGACGACGGGAGCTGCCATTCGCTGTGCGCCCAAACTCACCCACGCACGGCCATCGGGCTGGACCGCAGCGGGCGTTTTCTCTACCTCGTGCTGGCCGAGGGTCGCCGCGCGCCGGTGCTTGGGTTGACGCTCGTGCAGCTCTCGGCGGTGATGCATCAGGTGGGCGCCTTCAACGCCATGAACCTGGATGGCGGCGGCAGCAGCAGCCTGCTCGTCAACGGCCAATCACGCATGGCGCGGCCGGCAAATGAGCCGCAGATGCGTCGACTGGCCAATGCGCTGCATGTCTTTGTCGGGTCTGCGCCTTGACCCGAGCTTGATCACTTGCGGATCGCCGCCGCTGCACAGGCATCATGCGGCGGCCGCACCATCCCAAGGACCGCCATGCCCCTCTTCGCCACCACCGACCTCAACCCCGGCGTGCAGCGCCGCGAAGTCTTCGCTTGGGCGATGTACGACTTCGCCAATTCGGGTTACACGACGGTCGTTTTGACGGCGGTGTTCAACGCTTACTTTGTCAGCGTTATCGCGGGCAACGCCGAGTGGGGCACGCTGGCGTGGACCTTGGCGCTTTCCTTGTCTAACGCTCTAGTGGTACTGACGATGCCGGCCATTGGTGCGTGGTGCGACTTGCACGCGGCGAAGAAGCGCGTGCTGCTCATCAGTACGGTGGGCTGTGTGCTGGCCACCGCCATGCTGGCGTTGGCTGGGGCGGGTGACTTGTGGTTGGCGGTGGTGGCCATCGTGGTGAGCAACCTTTGCTACGCCTGGGGTGAAGCCTTGATTGCCGCGTTCTTGCCAGAGATCGCACGGCGCGAGTCGATGGGCCGGGTCTCGGGCTGGGGCTGGAGCTTTGGCTACTTCGGCGGCATGTTGGGGTTGGGCTTGGGCCTGGGCTACGTCATCTGGGCCCAAGGCCAAGGCCAGAAGGCGTCGGAGTTTGTGCCTGTGACGATGCTCATCACGGCCGGCCTCTACGCCGTAGCGGCCTTGCCGACGTTTCTGTGGCTGCGTGAACGCGCCTTGCCGCAGGCTAACGTTGAACCTACGCGCCGTGGCGTGCTGGCGGCCATGCGCGAATCGTTCACGCGGCTGGGTGCGACCTGGCGCAACGCGCGCAGTTACCGCGACTTCGTCTGGCTGCTCGCCTGCGCTGTGGCTTACCAGGCCGGCATCGCCGTGGTCATTGCCCTGGCGGCGGTGTATGCCGCGCAGGTGCTGGGCTTCAAACAGACCGAGACCATGATGCTGGTCTTCCTCGTCAACATCGCCGCCGCGCTTGGGGCCTTCGGTTTCGGGCATTGGCAAGACCGCCTGGGCCACCGCCGTGCATTGGCCATCACGCTGATCGGCTGGATCGTCATGACGCTGCTGGCTTACTTGGCCACCACCGCCACGCTCTTTTGGTTTGCGGCCGTGCTGGCCGGGCTGTGCATGGGTTCGAGCCAATCGGCGGGCCGGGCCATGGCGGGGCTGCTGGCACCGGTGACGCAGCGGGCAGAGTTCTACGGGCTGTGGGCCTTTGCCGTGCGCCTCTCAGCCATCTTTGGGCCGCTGACCTATGGCCTGGTGACGTGGCTGACGGCAGGCAACCACCGCTATGGCATCGCCTCGACGGGCGTCTTCTTCGTCATCGGCCTGGTGCTGCTGAGCAAGGTCGACATGCAGCGCGGCATGGTGGCGGCAGACGCAGCGGCCGACGTTGCGAAAGAAGCAAAATAGAACGTTCGTACTATTTTGTGTGCCGACCCCGAATCACAAGGCACCCAGCCTCCTAGAATGCCCCATCGGGTCGATCTCATTCGGCCCCATTTTTTCAGGAGTTGCGCGTCATGAAGGTGCTCGTACCGGTCAAGCGCGTCGTCGACTACAACGTGAAAGTTCGCGTCAAGTCCGACGGCTCGGGAGTCGACATTGCCAACGTCAAGATGAGCATGAACCCCTTTGACGAGATTGCCGTCGAAGAGGCCGTGCGCTTGCGTGAAAAGGGCGTGGCCACCGAGGTCATTGCCGTCTCTTGCGGTGTCACGGGCTGCCAGGAAACCCTGCGCACCGCCATGGCCATCGGCGCGGACCGCGCCATCCTGGTTGAATGCACCGATGAGCTGCAACCGCTGGCCGTGGCCAAGCTCTTGAAGGCCCTCGTCGACAAAGAGCAGCCCGGCCTCGTGATCCTGGGCAAACAAGCCATCGACGACGACTGCAACCAGACCGGTCAGATGCTCGCCGCGCTCGCCGGCATGCCGCAGGGCACATTTGCCAGCAAGGTCGAGGTGGCCGATGGTTTTGCCTCGGTAACCCGTGAAGTCGACGGCGGCGCCGAGACACTGAAGATCAAGCTGCCGGCGGTGCTGACCACCGACCTGCGCCTGAACGAGCCACGCTACGTGACGCTGCCCAACATCATGAAGGCGAAGAAAAAGCAGATGGACATCTTCAAGCCAGCTGACCTGGGTGTGGATGTCACGTCGCGCATCAAGACGCTCAAAGTCGTGGAGCCGCCCAAGCGTGGCGCCGGGGTGAAGGTGGCCGATGTGGCCGCCCTCGTCGAGAAACTCAAAAACGAAGCCAAGGTGATCTGAAATGGCCGCCCTCGTCATAGCTGAACACGACAACGCGAGCATCCGGCCCGCGACCCTGAACACCGTCTCCGCCGCGCTGCAATGTGGCGGTGATGTGCATGTGCTGGTGGCCGGCGCGAATGCCGGGCCGGCGGCGGCTGCGGCTGCGCTGATCTCTGGCGTTAGCAAGGTGCTGCATGCCGACGCGCCGGGTCTGAACCACGGCCTGGCCGAGAACGTGGCGGCGCAGGTAGTCGCCGTGGCCTCGGCCTACAGCCACTTGCTGTTCCCGGCCACGGCCAGTGGCAAGAACGTGGCGCCGCGCGTGGCCGCGCTCTTGGACGTGGCGCAGATCAGCGACGCCAGCAAAGTCATCAGCCCAGACACCTTCGAGCGCGCGATCTATGCCGGCAACGCGATCGCCACCGTGCAGAGCCTGGACACCACCAAGGTCATCACCGTGCGCACGACGGGCTTTGATGCGGCGGCCGCAACGGGTGGCAATGCCAGCGTGGAAAGCGTGGCGGCCGTGGCCGACACCGGCCTGTCCATCTTCATGGGCAGTGAAATCGCCAAGCTCGACCGCCCCGAGCTCACGGCCGCCAAGATCATTGTCAGTGGCGGTCGGGCGTTAGGCAGCAGCGAAAAGTTCAACGAAGTGTTGACACCGCTGGCCGATAAACTTGGCGCCGCACTCGGCGCCAGCCGCGCGGCCGTAGACGCCGGCTACGCGCCCAACGACTGGCAAGTGGGGCAGACGGGCAAGATCGTCGCACCCGCGCTTTACGTCGCCATCGGCATCAGTGGCGCCATCCCGCACCTGGCCGGCATGAAGGACAGCACGGTCATCGGGGCCATCAACAAACACGCTGAAGCGCCGATCTTCAGCGTGGCCGACTACGGCCTGGAGGCCGACCTTTTTGTCGCCGTGCCCGAGCTGATCAAGAGCTTGTGAACCTGAATCGCTGAACAAGAAGAAAGGGCGCCGAGGTCCAAGGACTGCGGCGCCTTTCTTGCATCTGGAGACGACCATGACCTACCGCGCACCCGTCAGAGACATGCTCTTCGTGATGAAGGAGCTGGCGCATATCGACGCCGTGGCCGCATTGCCTGGCCATGAAGATGCCGGCTATGACACGGCTGCGGCCGTGCTTGAAGAATGCGCGAAGTACACGCAAGACGTGATCGCACCACTGAACTGGGAAAGCGACAAGAACCCGTCGAGCTTCAACGCCGGTGTCGTGACCACGTCACCCGGTTTCAAAGACGCGTTCAAGCAGTTTGCGGCGGGTGGTTGGCAGGGCTTGCAGCACCCCAGTGAGTTTGGCGGCCAGGGCCTGCCCAAGCTGATCCACGCCGCGTGCAGCGAGATGCTCAACAGCGCTTCGCTGAGTTTCGCGCTGTGCCCCCTCTTGACCGACGGCGCGATCGAAGCGCTGCTCACCGCAGGCACGCCCGAGCAGCAG
>JANMMH010000171.1:0-6529 GCA_031373055.1 Rubrivivax sp.
CCGTTGGTCAGGCGCACTTTGGCAACCTTGCGCAAGGCCGAGTTCGGCTTCTTCGGGGTGGTGGTGTAGACACGGGTGCAAACGCCGCGCCGCTGCGGGCTGTTTTGCATCGCAGGCGACTTGGACTTCGTGGCCTCGACCTCGCGGCCAAAGCGCACGAGTTGATTGATGGTTGGCATATGTAGGTCGTTCCTAGCTCGTTCCCGTTTGAATTCACACCGCTTTTCGGCAGGGGGCTGGGCGCGGTGCGCCGGGCCAGGTTCCTACTGCGCACGCCTCAATGCGATGGCCCCTGAACGAGGCTGGTCAACGGGGCGGCAGTGTTCCGAAAAGCCTTCCATTATATTCAGACGCAGCAGGGCCGGCAAGCCGCATCGCCAAGATGGCCCGTGACGCGCCCCTGACGCCCCGTGAAGCCGCCCCTGCACGACAACCCATTGCCCCCAAGCACGCCTCACCAAGTCGGGCCGTTGCCGTCGATCGTGCTGGACACCAATGCAGCGCTGGACGGCCTGCTCTTCGATGACCCAGCCATGGCTGCGCTGATGTATGAGCTGCACGCGGCTAAGCTGCGCTGGCTCGCCACACCGCGCATGCGCGAGGAATTTCGCCAGGTGCTGGCGCGCCCGATGTTGGCGAAGTACGTGGCCAGTGGTGAGCACACGCTCTCGCGATTCGATCAACTGGCCAGGGTGTGCGAAGAATGCACGCTGCCCCCAACGGCGTTACTGCTTTGCCGGGACGGCGACGACCAGGTCTTTATCGAGCTCGCGCTGCGCGAGCGCGCGCCATGGCTGGTGACGCGTGACCGCGACCTGCTTTGCCTGGCCAAGCGTGCGCAGCGGCTGGGCTTGGCCATCGTCACGCCGGCGGCTTGGACGCGTGCATTCGCGTCGACTGCTAGCGGCTGATCGCTGCGGCGTGATGGCCGTGGCGGCTGGCCCACACGGCGGCCTGCACGCGTGAATCCAGACCGAGCTTGCGCAGGATGTGCTGCACATGGATCTTCACCGTGGTCTCGGCGATGGCCAGCGTGCGGGCAATCTCCTTGTTGCTAGCACCACGCTCGATCTGCGCCAGGATTTGCTGCTCACGTGGCGACAGCTTCGGAGTTTCGGACGCCGGCCGCTGCGCCGCGTTGATGAGCTTGCCCGTCATCTCGGCGCTGACGGTTGATTCACCCCGCGCGGCACGCTCGATGGCCTCGTACAGCACCTCGGCGTCCGCTGTCTTCAGCAAGTAGCCGCAGGCCCCTGCGCGCAGCGCGGCGGCCAGGTCTTGCTCGTCCTCGCTCATGGTCAGCATCAGCACCTGGGCTTGCGGCGCGCACTCGCGCAAGCCTGGCAGAGCCTGCACGCCACTGGCACCTGGCAGGTGGTTGTCGAGCAAGATGACTTGCGGCAGCAGCGCTGCGGCCAGGCGCAATGCCTCGGGGGCGTCGGCCGCTTCGCCCACCACTTCCAGCCGCGCATGGGCCGCCAACAAGGCCTTGATGCCACGCCGAAACAGCGTGTGGTCGTCGACCACGAGCACGGTGATGCGCGGCGCCGTCACGCGGCCACCGTCGCTGCTGCCGCATTGGCGACCGCCGCCACCAGCGTCAGCACAACACGCGTGCCTAAACCCGGCGTGGCGTGTACCTGCACCGCCGCGCCGATGCGCGCGGCGCGCTCTTTCATGATGCGCAGCCCGACATGCGCCTGCCCAGGCTCGGCGTCGGTGACGAATCCGCAGCCGTCGTCGCGCACCTCCACGCGCCAGTGCGGTGACTGCTCCACCTCGACCCACACCCCACGCGCCCGCGCGTGCTTGCGCACATTGGACAAAGCCTCTTGCACGACATGCAGCACCTGCACCTGCACATCGGGTGGCAAAGGCATGCCCTGCCCCCTAACCGAAAGATGGGTGCGCAGCCCGCTCTGGTGCTCCAGCTTTTGCAAGGTGCTGGCCAGCGCCGGCGCAATGTCCTCGGCATTCGTGCGCGTGCGGAAATTCAACAGCAGCTCGCGCACGTCATGCGTGCTTTCGCGTACGCCGGCGTCTAGCTCCTGCATCACGCGCTGCGTGCTTGCCTCGTCACGATCGCGCAGCGCGCCACGCAGCATCTGCACCTGGATCTTCATGAAGGCCAGGCTCTGGGCGATGGAGTCATGCAGCTCGTTGGCAAGCATGGTGCGCTCATTGGCGATCGCCGCTTCGCGCTCCAGCGCTTCCACGCGAAGGCTGTCCATGCCACTGGCGAGCTGGCTGGCCAGGGCTTCGAGCAGGTTGTGGTCGTCGTCGGCCAGCGTGGCGGGATGACGAAAGAAAAGATCAACTTCGCCCACCAGGCGCTCATGCAGCCGCACCGGCACGCTGACCAGCGACTCAAAGCCGTGGCGCGCACAGTCTTGCGTCGCGCGCATGTCGCGGCTGTGGATCGGAATCACCCGCGTGTGCGCTTGCGCCTGATCCTGGCCGCAATGGCAGGCGCCGGGGAACACACACAGCTCCTCATCAACAAGCTGCTGCGGCAGGCAGTCCGACGCGAGCAGCACGTAGCGCTGGTCTGACTCGCTGCGCCAGCGTACTGCCGCTGCGTCAGCATGGCCTACGCGGCGGCATTGCTGGGCAAAGCCATGTGCCAGCGCTTCGAGCGTGGTGGCTCGGCCCACCAGTGAGGCCGCCTCGTACAGGGCCGCAAGCCGCTCATGCTGTGTGCGCAAATGCAGCGTCTTCTCAGCGACCTTGTCTTCGAGCTCCCGGTACAGCCCGTGCAGTGTGTGCGCCATGCGGTTGAATGCCGAGGCGAGCGCGCCGAACTCATCATTCGACACCACCTCCACGCGAGTGGCCAAGTCCCCCGCCTCCACGCGCGCCAAGCCTTGCTGCAAGCGCGTCAAGGGCTCGAACACAAAGAGGTGTGCGGCGTAGAGCATGGCCACGCTCGTGGCCATGGCCAGGGCCAGCATGGCGAGTTGGAAGACGCCCAGCAGCGTGGTCCAGCGCGCGAGCTGGCTCTCGATGGCGTCGACAAGGGCGTCGATCTGCACCACGAAACCCGCAGCCTCGCGGCTGCGCGTGGTCGCAGGCGGGCTCGGGCCTTGCAGCCAGCGCACGCGCAGCCCGGCCCACGCCTGGCCAACCTGCGCGAACGCCGCTGTACTGCGCGCGTCATGCGGCATGAAGAGCGGCCGCGAGGGGTCACCACTGCGCAGCAGCGCGAGACTGCGCTCGAAGTCATCGACATGCGTCTGTACGCGCGCGGCGTTGACGCCGTCATCAGCCGACCCCAGCTCATGCGCCAGGCGCCAGGCCTGCATGCGCATGCGCCCGGCCTCGTTGACGGCCGCCGCGCCACCTTCGAGCTGCCAGCTCACCGACAGTGTGAGCGCGATCGACACCAGCGCCAGCAGCAACAAGACGGCACCAATGACGCCAAGTTTTGCGCCCAGGCTCAACGTCAGGGTCCAGTGTTTTTTCATCAGGACGATCAGCTCACGCCAGGCACCGCGCGTGCTTGACCAATGTCAATCAGCGCACTCAGTGCAGCACCAGCAAAGGTAATTTGCTGCCCGCCAGCACCGCCTTGGTTTGCGAGCCAAACAAGAATTCGCCGAAGGCGCCGCGGCCATGCGTGACCATCACGATCATGTCGCAGCCCTGTGACTCGGCGGCTTCGATGATGGCGTGGTCCACCTGGGGCACTTGATCAAAAACACCCTTGAAGGGCACGCCGGCCGCCTGCGCCGCCGCCTCGAAGCGCGCCAGGATCTTGCGCGCGTGGGCTTCGGTGTTGGCGTGGTGCTCACGCGCTTCGCGCTCGATCATCGTGCGCGCACGCGGCATCGACGGAATCGGCAACAATGGCTCGGCCACAAAGCCGGTGATGGCCGCGCCGAGCTGCTTGGCCAGCGCGATGCTGGCCTCGATGCTGCGGTCGGTCAGCTCGCTGCCGTCCACGGGAACGAGGATGTGTCGGAACATGCGGACCTCCTGCACGTGCATGGCTTGTCACGGCGCCATCATCTGCGCCCAGGCCCGTGCCGGCCTTGCGATGGCGCAAGCGTGACCGCCCTTCTACGGCGGCTCGTCATAGCTTTGAAACGGCCCGGTGCCGGCATGCTCGGCCAGCGATGCCGGGATGAAGGCACCTTGCAGCACATCAAAGACATGCACTTCACCGTCTTCGATGACGTAGTGCCAGCCGTGCAGGCTCAGCCGTTTGGCGTCGACACGCTCGCGCACCATCGGGTAGTCCATCAAGCGTTCAAGCTGGATGACCACGGCGCGCTGCTCGGTGCGGCGCAAGACCTCGGGGCCGAGCTCGGCCACAGGCAGCATGGCCTCGCGGCCCAGTTCCAGCCAGGCCGCGAGATGGCGCGCGCCCTTGGGCAACTCACCGTAAAGCGCGCGGATACCGCCACAGTGGCTGTGGCCGCAGACGATGATGCGTTGCACTTCCAGGCTCAGCACCGCGAACTCGATCGCCGCCGCGGTGCCATGTGTCTCGCCGTCATACGGCGGCACAAAAGCACCGACATTGCGCACGAGGAAGAGCTCGCCCGGCCCGGCGCCAGTCAACAGATAAGGCACCAGTCGCGAATCCGAACACCCGATGAAGAGCGTCATCGGGTGCTGGCCTTTTTCGACCAAGCTCACAAAGTGTGAGCGCAGCGGCGCAAAAGCTTCAGTGTGGAAGCGGCGCAGTCGCGACAGCAGCTCGTCAGGCATGACTCGCGTCGAAGTCCATGCCCTCGATCTGTGCGCCCTCTGCCAAGTCTTGCAGCGTGCGCCGCAGCGCCGTGGTGAAGGCCTGTTGGCGCAGGGCTTGCGCCACGGCGCCGGCCACCGTCTCGAACGCTGGGTCCTGGCCCGGCGTGCGTGCTAGCACCTCAACAACGTGCAGTCCAAATCGGCTGCGCACCAGCCGTGGCAGCACGCCGACTTCACTGCCCGCAAAGACCTCGCGTGCGAACTCGGGCGCGCAGTCCTCGGCCGTCAACCAACCCAGGCTGCCCCCTTGCGCGCCACTGGGGCAGTTCGACAGCGCCGCCGCCACACGCGCAAAGCGCGCATCAGGCTCGGCGTCGTTGCAGCGCAGCTCGAGCAAGCAGGCTTCGGCGCGCTGGCGCAGGGCCATCACGTCGACACCCGGGGTGACGGCAAAGAGCACGTGGCGCAGCATCACCCGCTCACCCACCGCATAACGCGCACGATGTGCGGCGTGGTGGCGCTGGCAGGCTTCGCTGGAAGGCTCGTCGACCTGCACGGCCAGCGCCAGCCAGGCCTCGATCGCGTGCTCGGCCTGCTCGCTGATGACGCCAGCCACCGGCAACGCATCGTCCGCCGCCAGCAGCTCGGCGCTGATCGCCGCCTGGCGCAAGAGCTCGGTGCAGGCGCGCTGGCGCAGCGTGGTTGTATCCAGCGCTTCCTCGGGCGCATGCAAGGCCACCTGGTTGATACGGGCGGTGTCGCTCATGGCCGCCTCACAGTGCAGGCCGCTGTGGCTCGTGCCCGGGTGGCAAGTTGAGCCGCCGCGAACGCACCACTTGGTAAGGCCGCAGCAGGTAGCCCACCGTCGCCAGCCCGCTCCAGACATGCACCAGTCGGCTGAAGGGGAACAGCAAAAAGATCGTCATGCCCAGCACCATGTGCAGCTTGAATTGCCAGGCGATGCCTACCAAGAGACCGGCATCAGGCGCAAAGGTGGCGATGCCTTGCAAGTAGCTCGCCAACACCAGCATGGCCTGCGCGTCCTGGCGGTGCGCAAAGGACAGCGGCAGCGTGATCAGCCCCAGGCACAGCTGCAGCCAGAGGATGATGAGGATGGCGAGGTCGGTGCGGTGGCTGGTGAGGCGGATGCGCGGATCGAACATGCGCCGGTGCAAGAGCATGCTCAAACCGACGAAACACACCAGGCCGGCGAGACCGCCGCTGACGATGGCCAGCATCTGCTTCTGCGGCGCTGTGATGAAGGGCGCGTAGACAAAGTGCGGCGTCAGCTGGCCGACGAGGTGGCCGAAAAACAGAAACAGGATGCCGACATGAAAGAGATTGCTACCCCAGCGCAGCTGGCCCTTGCGCAGCAGCTGCGAGGAGTCGCTCTTCCACGTGTACTGGTCGCGGTCGAAGCGCGCCAGGCTGCCCGTGAAAAACACCGCCAGGCAGATGTAGGGGTAGACGTTGAAGAGGAAATTGTTCAGCGTGGTGTTCATGCGCGTGCTCCCGTCGCCGTGGGCGACCTGACGATGTGAATCGGCTGTGGCTGCCCGGGCTGCGCCTGGCCCGACACCGAGCAGCCGTCAAAGGCGCGCGGCTCGGCCCAGCTCTCGTCCAGCGCCTCTTCCGTAGGCAGCTTGACGGCCTGCGCCGCCACACCCGCCAGGTCAAGCAGGGCGCCCAGCACCGCCGCGTAGGCACTCTCGCGCTTGAGCAGCGCGGCGAAGATGACTTGCAGGATGTGGGCGACTTCACGCAGAAACTCAACCGCCTGCGCCGGCGCTTGCGTCGAGGCAAATTCAAGCGCCACGCCCAGGTGGTCGGGCAG
>JANMMH010000178.1:0-1686 GCA_031373055.1 Rubrivivax sp.
TCCCCGCGCGTCACCGGCTGGCGGTAGGCCACGATGGCCAGCGTTTCCATGGCCGCGCGTGAGTAGCGTGGCGGCTTCTCGGGGTGCAGGCGGTCAAGATACTCGCGCATCTCGGCGCGGCTTTGCAAACGCCAGCCGCTGGCCAATGCGACGAGCTCGACGCCGCGGTCTTGCCAGTCGCGCACCAACTCGTCGAGCAGGTTGCGCAGGGTGTCGAGCCCGAGCTGGTCGTCAAAAAGCGAGCGCATCTCGCGCAAACCCATCGGCGCGCTGGCGCAGATGAGCGCGGTCTCGAGCACGCGCTTGGCCTCGGAAGTATTCATCGCCTGGTTTGGAAGTGTCAGCACCCAAGTGGGCGCTGGGGCATGGGCCGTCGATCTGTGGCTTGGGTACCCGCGCGCAGCCAAAAGCTCGCAGCGGGAGTGGTGATCTTTACGGAAGGGCAGCGGGTGGAGCCGGTGGGCTCGAGCGCAGGCTAACCACGCGCTTGAGCTCACAAGGTGTCGCGTTCCGGTCGCTATACCGGCGGGCAGGTCGGTGGGCTGGTGGGCCTGCCCCTGCACGCTGTTCACTGTGCAACCCTCGAATGCCGGGATTGTAGCGGCGACTTGCGTGCTGTCCGTGTGCGCTGAACCTCAAGCGTTGCGCCAACGCGCCGGGCTGCCGGCGACTTGCTCCCACGCCGCCGCGAAGTCGCTCGGTGCCGGGCCATCAAATCGCATCGGCGCGGCAGTGATGGGATGCAAGAAGCGCAGCCGAGCCGCGTGCAAGGCCTGGCGCGTCATGCCCAGGGCTGGCTTGCCGCCGTACAGCGCGTCGGCCACCAGCGCGTGGCCCTGCTGCTGCAAGTGCACGCGGATCTGATGCGTGCGGCCGCTGTGAAGCGTGCACATCAGGGCGCTGAAGCCGTCGCCCGTGGCCACGCGGCGCACATCGGTGCGCGACGCTCGGCCCTGCGCCACCACCGCCATGCGCACCCGCGAGACGGGGTCGCGACCGATGGGCGCGTCGATCGTCAGCTGCGTCTTGGCCAGCTCACCCCAGGCGAGGGCCAGGTAGTGCCGATGGACCTCGCGCGCGGCGATGGCGCGCGACAGCGCCGTCACTGCCGCCAAGGTCTTGCCGACGATCATCACGCCCGAGGTGTCTTTGTCGAGCCGGTGCACGATGCCGCCACGCGGCAGCTGCGCGGCGCCCGCGTGGTGCGCGAGCAGGCCATTGAGCAAGGTGCCCGACCAGTTGCCCGGCGCCGGATGCACGACCAGGCCCGCAGGCTTGTCGACGACCATCATGTGTTCGTCTTCATGCAAGAGCTGCAAGGCCATGGACTCGGGGCGAAAGGCCAGCGTCTCGTCGGTCGGCACGAGTTCCAGCTGCAACTGCTGCCCTGCGCGAACACGGCGCGACGATGGCGCGGCCGGCGCGCCGTCAAGCTGCACATGGCCTCGCTCGACCAAGGTCTGCAAGTGGCTGCGCGAGAACTCGGGCGCGAGCAGCACCAGCATCTTGTCCAGGCGCTGACCGTGGCTGGCCGAGGCGATGCGCATGGTGCGCGTTTCGATCGCGGCGGCACCGGCGACTTCATCGTCGTGGTCTAACGCTGGCAGTGTGGGTGCTGCGCCGGGCGCTTGGGGACGGTCCATATAATCGTGGGCTTACGGTCTGACAGGCATGCGCATTCGCGCG
>JANMMH010000182.1:0-2192 GCA_031373055.1 Rubrivivax sp.
GCCGTTTGGCCGTGCGGTGTTTGAAGACACCATCCGCGCGGGCGGCGTGGGCGTGGAGGGCAGCCTGCGTGGCTTTGCGCTGGCGTATGAGCAAGTCAGCGCGCAAACGCAGCAGCGCGAGCAGGTGGCCGCCGCGCTCAAGCCCGTCGAGCCTGACTTGCTGGCACTGGCGCGCGCGCGGCTGGCCGAGTACCAGGACGCGGCGTATGTGCGCCTGTACGAGGAGCGGCTTGGGCAAGTGTGCGTGGCCGAGGGCGCGGCCGGACCCATCACCCAGGAGATGACGCGCTGGCTCGCCCTGTGGATGGCCTTCGACGACATCGTGCGCGTGGCGCAGCTCAAGCTTGCCAGCACGCGCCAGGCGCGCATCCGCCACGAAGTCGGCGCCCGCGACGACGAGATCGTGAAGACCTTCGACCACTTCAAGCCCGGCGTGAGCGAATTCGCCGCCTTGCTGCCGCAGGCGCTGGCGCAGCGCCTGCTGGCCTGGGACCGGCGCCGTATCCAGGCCGGGCGTGAACCCTGGGCCCTGGCCATGACGCTCGGCACGCACACCGTCTTCGGTGTGCTAACACTCAAGCTACTGGCCGGCCTGCGCGGCCAGCGCCGGCGCGGCCAACGCTTCGCGCTGGAGCAGCAGCTGCTGGACGAGTGGCTTGCTGCGGTCGTGGCCGGCACGCGCGAGGCTGCGGCGCTCGGCCTGGAGCTGGCCAAGTGTGGCCGCTTGATCAAAGGCTACGGCAGCACCAACGAGCGCGGCAAAGAAAACCTGCTGCACATCGTGCGCCACCTCGCGCGCTCGGCGGCGCCACCCACTGAGCGCGCCGCCGGCGTGCGCGCCGCGCGCGAAGCCGCGCTTGCCGACGACGCTGGTCAAGCGCTGGACATCACCCTGCAAGCCCACGGCGCCCCGGCGCGCCCCGCGCGTGAGCAGACCATCCGCTGGCACAAACGCAAGCCTGCCGCCACGGTTTGAGCTGGCGTTGATGCGTGGCTGATGCGCGCCTGATGTGTGCCTGATGCGCGTCGCCACGCCTCGTCATGCAAACCCGGCATGACGAAGCGTGACAAATCCAGTGAGGCCGCCACTAAAGTGCGGCACCGCGCCGGCGCCCCCACAAGAGGCCCCGGCGCAGCCCTCATGCAGCGAACCCACCGGAGACTTTCCATGAACGAGCCACTGTCCTTCGTCCACCCCACCGCCGACAGCCCCTGGGGCACCTACATCTCGCAGGTCGACCGCGTGCTGCCTTACCTGGGCCATCTGGCCAAGTGGGCCGAGACGCTGAAGCGCCCCAAGCGCGCGTTGATCGTCGACGTACCCATCGAAATGGACAACGGCGATGTCGCTCACTTCGAGGGTTATCGCGTGCAGCACAACCTGAGCCGCGGCCCCGGCAAAGGCGGCGTGCGCTACCACCCCGACGTGACGCTCGAAGAGGTGATGGCGCTGTCGGCCTGGATGACGGTGAAGTGCGCGGCCGTGAACCTGCCCTATGGCGGCGCCAAGGGCGGCATCCGCGTCGACCCGAAGAAGCTGTCGATCAAGGAGCTCGAGCGCATGACGCGGCGCTACACGAGTGAGATCGGCATCATCATCGGCCCGCAGCGCGACATCCCCGCGCCCGACGTCAACACCAACGGCCAGATCATGGCCTGGATGATGGACACCTACTCGATGAACACCGGCACCACCAGCACCGGTGTCGTGACGGGCAAGCCCATCCACCTGGGCGGCTCGCTCGGGCGCGTGAAGGCCACGGGGCGCGGCGTCTTCGTCACCGGCCGTGAAGCGGCGCGGCGTCTCGGGCTGAAGCTGGACAACGCGCGCGTGGCCGTGCAGGGTTTCGGCAACGTCGGCTCGTCCGCCGCCGAGCTCTTCGCCCAGGCCGGCGCCAAGATCGTGGCCGCGCAAGACCACACCGGCACGATCTTCAATGACGCGGGCTTCGATATGGCCAACATCATGGCCCACGTCAAAGCCACAGGCGGTGTGGGCGGCTTCAAAGGCGCCGAGGTGATGGACGGTGAAGCCTTCTGGGACGTGAAGTGCGACATCCTCATCCCCGCCGCGCTGGAAGGCCAGATCGACGCCAAACGCGCGCGCCGCATCCAGGCCAAGCTCGTGCTCGAAGGTGCTAACGGCCCAACTGTACCCACAGCGGATGACATCCTGGCCGAGCGCGGCGTGC
>JANMMH010000261.1:0-5315 GCA_031373055.1 Rubrivivax sp.
GCTGCGAGTTGGCCATGATGTGCGACTTCATCATCGCTGCCGACAACGCGCGCTTTGGCCAGCCCGAGATCAAGATCGGCATCGTGCCCGGCGCCGGCGGCACGCAGCGTCTGCCGTTGGCAGTGGGCAAGAGCAAGGCCATGGACATGGTGCTCACCGGGCGCTTCATGGACGCGACGGAAGCCGAGCGCGCGGGCCTGGTCTCGCGCGTCGTGCCGCTGGCCAAGTTGCTCGAAGAAGCGCTGGCCGCCGCCGAGCTCATCAACGCCATGAGTGGACCCAGCGTGATGATGGCCAAAGAGTGCGTGAACCAAGCCTTCGAAGGCAGCTTGAGTGACGGCGTCGTCTTCGAGCGGCGCGTCTTTCATTCGCTCTTTGCCACTGAAGATCAAAAGGAAGGCATGGCAGCGTTTCTGGCCAAGCGCGCACCGAGCTTCAAGCACCGCTAGCGTGGTGCGCTGAAAGTTCTTGAACCTATCGGTGCAGCGCGGCCCGTGTCTGCTTCACCGCGGGCCAGCCGTACTCTGTCGGCCAGAAGCCGTCGGTGGCGGCCAGCAGCTTCACGGCATTCCGTGATGGGCCGGAGGTCGCACATGTGCCGACAGTGGCTTGAGTCGAGCAGGCGTCGCCCGCTGTCGGCGCGTAGCGCCTTGCATGCACGCGTGTCGGCGTGTTCCTATACCGTGGCGATGAGCCGCTACGTTGATTCAGACCCGCGCGAGTCGCGCGCCAGCGCCGAACAGGTTCTCGATGGGCTCGGGTCTGTGCAGCAAGAATCCCTGCGCGTAGTCGATGCCGATCTCACGCACGCGCGCCAGCACTTCCGGCCGGTCCACGAACTCGGCGACCGTCTTGACCCCCACCACCCGGGCCACGTCGACGAAACAGCGCACGGCGGCGTCGTCCAGCGGGTCGTCGATCACGTCGCGGATGAAGCTGCCGTCGATCTTCAGCAGATCGACCTTGAGGGTCTTCAGGTAGCCGAACGACGAAGCCCCGGCCCCGAAGTCGTCGAGCGCCACCCTGGCCCCGAGCGCGCGGACCTGCTCGATGAAGATCGCGGCGTCCGCCATGTTGGTGACGGCGGCGGTCTCCGTGATCTCCAGGCAGATGCGCTGGCAGACCGCGCTGCCCGCTTCGGTCAACGCGTCGATGGCATGCCGGTGAAACGCCCGGTCGCCCACCGACTGCCCTGACAGGTTGATGCACAGGGTGTTCAGGGCATTCACATCTGGCATGGCCTGGATCTGCTGCATGGCGCGCTTGAGCACCCAGCGGTCGATGCGCGTGGCCATGTGGAAACGCTCTGCAGCCGGCAGGAAGGCCCCCGGCGGGATCAGGCTGCCATCGCTGTCCAGCAGACGGATCAGCACTTCCGCGTGCAGCCCCGTGGAGCCCTCGCCGAGGGCTTCGATGCGCTGCGCATAGAGCACGAACCGGTCTTCATCCAGCGCCTGCTCCAGCCGCGTGGCCCACTGCATTTCGCCATGGCGTGCACGCATGGCCTGGTCGGTGTCGAACCAGGCATGCGCGCGGTTGCGGCCGGCCTCCTTGGCGGCGTAGCACGAGGTGTCTGCCGCCTGCATGGCGGCGGCCGTGTTGGCCCAGCGGTTGTCCACCGGCACCAGGCCGATGCTGGTGCCGATGCGGAAGCGCCGGTCGTCATGCAGGAACCTGAATTCCTCCATGCGGTCGCAGATCTGCTGTGCCACGCGCTGGGCATGGTCTGCCGAGCAGTGCTCCAGGATGACCGCGAATTCGTCGCCACCCAGGCGGGCCAGCGTGTCGCGCGCACGCACGGCTTCGCGCAGCAGTTTGGCCACCTGCTGCAGGAGCTGGTCGCCCACCGAGTGGCCACAGGCGTCGTTCACGAGCTTGAACTGGTCGAGGTCGATGTACAGCAGGGCATGCTCGCTGCGTTCCTCGTGTGCCTTGTCCAGCGTTCGGCGCAGCCGGGTCTCGAACTCGGCGCGGTTGACCAGGCCGGTGAGGGCGTCGTGCGTGGCGCGGAAGCTCATCTCGCCGGACAGGCGCCGCTGTTCGGTCACGTCGTGGAACACCAGCACGACGCCGAGGACCTCGCCAGCGGGGTTGCGGATCGGCGCAGCGGAGTCCTCGATGCCGAACTCGTCGCCGTTGCGCGAGATGAGCACCGTGTGGTTGGCCAGGCCCACGATCTTGCCCTGTGCCAGGCAGGTGGCCACGGGGTTCTCGGTCGGCAGGCGGGTCTCTACATTGACGATGTGAAAGACCTGCGCCAAGGGCCGCCCGAGGGCTTCGCTGGACAGCCAGCCGGTCATGCGCTCGGCTGCCGGGTTTAACCAGGTCACCTGGCTTCGTGCGTCGGTGGTGATCACAGCGTCGCCGATCGACTGCAGGGTCACACGCAGGAGCTCGTGCTGTTCGGCCAGGCGCGCATTCAGTTCACGCAGCGGCGTGACATCCCAGTTCACGCCCACCACCCGCAGCGCCTGGCCCGCGGCGTCACGCGCCACCCTGCCAGTGGCGCGAAGGAAGTGCACGGAGCCGTCGGCCCAGATCACACGAAACTCGGAGCGAAAGTCGGCACCGTTTTGCAAGGACGACTTGAACTCTTGCTCGGCCCGGCTGCGATCGGCGGGGTGAAGGTGGCGAGCCCAGAGCTCATAGCCGTCCGTACCCGGACCCTCGGGCAGGCCGTACAGCGCGAACATCAGGGCATCCCAGGTGAGCACACCGGTTTGCACATTCAGCTCCCACACGCCGATCCCACCGCTTTCAGTCGCCAGCGTGACGCGTTGTTGAGCGGCCTCGAGAGCCAGGTGGCCTTGCACGCGTTGCGTGATGTCCTGGAACGCACCGTACAGCCGCATCGGCTTTCCGCCTTCGAACTCTGCGTGGCCCACCGCACGTACCCAGATCCGTCGACCGCCCTTCTGGATGAGGGGCAGTTCCAGGTCCCAGTCCGTGCCGTCGGCCATGGCCTGCGCCACCGCCGCTTCGACGATGGGGCGCGCTTCCGGCGCATAGAAGTCGATGGCCTCGGCCAGCTGGGGCTGGTAGCCGGGCGCCACACCGTGGATGCGAGTGGTCTGCTCGGACCAGTGAACGCTGCCGCTGGCAATGTCGACCTCCCAGCCGCCGACTTGTGCCAAGGCGCCGGTGCGGTTCAGCAGTTCCTCGCTCTTGCGCAAGCGGTCTTCCTGCGCCTTGCGCGCCGTGATGTCCAGGTGGGTGCCGAACATCCATTCGGGCTGGCCGTCCGAGGTGCGGGTCAGCACCTTGCCGCGGTCGAGCACCCAGACCCAACGGCCGTCGCGGTGGCGCATGCACGCCTCGCATTCGTAGGCCGCCGTCTTACCCGCAAAGTGGGCCTGAAGCAGCGCACTGGATCGCGCCATGTCCTCGGGGTGGGCCAGATCGGCCCGGGTTTGGATGGTGGTGGGCGACAGTTCGTCCAGGGTGGCCCCGACAATCTCGGCCCAGCGCTCATTGAAGCGCGTCTCGCCGGTCTGAACGTTCCATTCCCAGGTGCCCGCGCCGGTGCCCTGAATGATCGCTGCCAGGCGCCCGCGTTCTTCGTCCAGTGCCCGGCGTGCCTGCAAGCGCTCGGTGGTGTCCTCCACTGAACCCACGTAGCCGGTGACTTCGTCATCGCCATCCAGCAAGGCGCGCGCAACAGAGCGCACATGGCGCACCGTGCCGTCGTGGCGGCGGACCCGGAACTCCATGTCGAATGCTTGCTTCAGCTCCGCTGAGTGCTGCCATTGGGCGAAGACAGCGGCCTTGTCGTCAGGGTGCAGCGTTTGGCTCCAGCCTTCGCCCTGAGCCTCGGCCTCACACAGGCCGTAGATGGCCTGCCAGCGCGCGTTGGTGTACGTGCATGCGCCGGCCGCATCGGTGGCGAACACACCGAACGGTGACGCCTCGCTGAGCGTGCGAAAACGGGTCTCACTGCCAGCGAAAGCTCGTGCCATGCGACGCGATTCCAGCGCCTGAACGGCGGCTATCGACAGCAGGCGCAGCGCCTCGCGCTGCTTCTCGCTCAGACGGCGGGGCACACGGTCGATCACGCACAGCGTGCCAACGTGCGCGCCGTCACTCAGGCGCAGCGTGGCGCCGGCGTAAAAACGAATGTCGGGCGCCGTGGCCACCAGCGGGTTGTCGGCAAAGCGAGGGTCGGCCAGGGCATCGGGCACTTCGAAGATGCCGTCGTCCAGGATCGCGTGGGCGCAGAACGCCACGTCGCGGGGCGTCTCGGTCACCCCGGGCAGGCCCACATTGGCCTTGAACCACTGCCGGTCGTGATCGATCAGGCTGATCAGCGAGATCGGGACGCCGCACACCAAGGCAGCGGTTGCCACCAGGGCGTCGAACTCGCGCTCGGGCGCGGAGTCGAGGACGTCGAGCCGTTCGAGCGCCCGCAAACGCTCCAGTTCGTCCAATGGCATCGGTGCGGTCAGCATAGGGCGGGCTCGTTCAGTGGAATCTCCCCGATTGTCTCGAAGCGGCACATCTTGGAGGGCGCGAACTGGGCTGGAATTCAGTCCCACATTAATGATTCGTCTCTTGTTCGCGTTTCGGCGTGGGGTCGATGCGCATCATCCTTACGGTGGTTTCGGTAGTCACTCTCTGGATGACCAAACCTTCTGAACGGTGGCGCGATAGTTCCATGTGTCGGCGGCGTGAGCGTCGGCTCCGCGTCAGCGAACTCGGAGGACCTTTGCACGGCTCTGAGTCGTGAAAGGACCCTCGACATCCCGCCTGGCAGCCGATACGGGCGACCGCTACGCGCGTCGACCGACAAGTACAGAAGAGAGCAGCGCACCACACTAGCGGCGTCGATACAAGCATCGACGGAAGCGTGCGCGGCGCCGCTGCAAGTGACATCATTCGGCGCATTCCACACCTCGATGGAGTCACCGCATGCAACGTCGCACCGTGTTGGCCAGCGCCGCCACCATCACCATCTCCACTGGCTGGCTGCGGCCCGTCGTGGCGCAAGAGCGCGTCGCGCGCGTCGGCTTTTTGAGCTGGCAAGACAGCGGCACGATCTACGAGACGACGCTGCAGGGCTTTGTCGACGGTTTGCGCGAAGAGGGCTTCGTGCAAGGCAAGAACGTCGAGCTCTTGCGTCGCTCGGCGGGCAGCGACGCCGCGCGCTTCAAACCGCTGGCGCGTGAGCTCGCGTTGAGCAAGGTCGACGTCTTCTTCGCGCCGGCCACGCCCATGGCCACGGCCGCCTGGAACGCCGACAAGCGCACACCCATCGTGGTGGCCACCATCATGGACCCGGTGGAGCTGGACTTCGTGAAGTCGCTGGCACGGCCCGGCAC
>JANMMH010000263.1:0-11106 GCA_031373055.1 Rubrivivax sp.
CGGCGCGCTCGCGGTGCCGCCTGCCCAGACTTAGCGTCCGACACTCACGTGACTTGCCCGGCGAGCACAAGAACGGCGCCACTTGGGCGCCGAACTTGTGGCTGAAGGTGACGATGATTTGGTGGGCGGTGCAGGGTTTGAACCTGCGACCCCTGCCGTGTGAAGGATGGGTTCTAGGGCATTTTGGGATTTAGACGGCAGGGGTCGTCATAGGTAAAGAGTCCCTAAGTGTCCTAAAATGTGCGCCTAGGTTTAGGACACTTTTAGGACACTCACATCATGAGCCTCAACACTGTCGATACGCGCGTCAAGCTCAAGGCGCGCAAAACACCCTACTGGCACAAGTTAGCAAGTGGCCAGCACATCGGCTATCGGAAGCTGAACGCGGGTGCTGATGGCACCTGGCTGGCGCAGGCCTACGACGCGGACACCCGCAAGCAAACGCGGCGCAGCCTGGGTGCCTTCGACCACCTTCCCGCGAACAAGCGCTTCGACGCCGCCAGTGATGCCGCGCGCGAATGGTTCAAGCACCTGAACCAAGGCGGTGGCACGGATGTCGTGACGGTGCGTCAAGCCTGCGAGCACTACGTCGAGCATGTTCGCAGCGACAAAGGCGACGCAAAGGCTGACGACATCAAGGCGCGCTTCACCCGCCGCGTCTACGACGACAAGCTCGCCAAGATCGAGCTGCAAAAACTCACCGAGCGGCACGTCGAGGCGTGGCGCAAGGCCTTCACCAAGACGCCTGTCATCGTCAACCCGCATGCCGAGAACCCGACTTCGCGCGAGCGCTCACCTTCGTCCGTCAATCGCGACATGACGGCGCTGCGTGCTGCGCTCAACTTTGCGCGCAGCCAGCGCGCGGTGACCAGTGACATAGCGTGGCTGTACGCGCTGCGGCCGATCAAGAACGCCGACGGCAAGCGCGACGCCTACCTTGACCGAACGCAGCGGCTGGCTTTGATCAACAAGGCCAGCGCTGACGTTGCAACACTGCTGCGCGGCTTGTCCCTGGTGCCGATTCGTCCGGGTGCATTGGCCGCACTCACCGTGAGCAGCTTCGACAAGCGGCTCGGCGTGCTCACCATTGGCAAAGACAAGGCAGGCCGCGACCGCAAGATCAAACTGCCCAAGGTCACCGCCGAGTTTTTCGAAGCGCAGAGCAAGGACAAGACGCCTGCGGCGCCACTACTGGCGCGCAGCGGTGGCAAGACCTGGGACAAGGACGCATGGAAGAAGCCAGTCAAGGCCGCAGCGCTTGCTGCCGAGTTGCCGGCGAGCGTGACCGCGTATGCGATGCGGCACAGCGTCATCACCGACCTGGTGACCAACGGCCTGGACCTGCTGACGGTGGCGCAACTCAGCGGCACCAGTGTCGCAATGATCGAGAAGCACTACGGGCATCTGCGCGCCGAGCACGCGGCTGCGGCGCTGGCCACGCTGGTGCTTTGATGCGGGCATCGTCGCAAGCGTGACCTTGTTCGCTGCTTGAGCCGTCTATTTAACGTGCGTACAATAAATGCCGTGGAAGTCACCTTCGACCAAGCCAAGAGCGACAAGAACATCCGTGAGCGCGGCCTGTCATTCGAGAGGGCTGGTGAGTTCGATTTCCTTACGGCGGTCTACTCGGTGGATGCCCGGCGCGACTACGGCGAGGTTCGTCGGCGCGCCTTGGGGTTGCTGGATGGCCGCGTGCATGCGCTGGTGTTCGTGGAGACGCCCAAGGGCTTCCGCGTCATCAGTCTTCGGAAAGCTAACGCCCGAGAGGTGCGCATCTATGAACAAGCGTCTAAAGCCTGAACTGATAGCCGACGACAACCCGGGGTGGACGGCCGAAGAAGTCGCCCGCGCCAAGCCGTTCTCGGCGCTGCCCAAGGTCTTGCAGGCCAAGCTGCGCGGCCGCCCCAAGGCCGTAAGCGTCAAGGAGCGGCTGACGATTCGCGTCGAGCCGGAAGCCCTGGCGCGCTGGCGCGCAAGTGGCAAGGGGTGGCAGACGCGCGCGGCGGCGCTGCTGTCGGCCAAGGCGCCGAAGGTCACCTGATGGCGTGGCCACCCATGAGCAAGCGCGCGTAATCCCGCGACGACATATGGCTTTCAAGAAGTCCGCGACGCGCGGCATTTTCAAGCCATCGTTTAGTCTGCTGCCTTCGCATCTGGCGCAGAACCGGGCAGACCTGGAGATCTATTGGGCCGAGCAATGGAAGAGGATGAACGCTCTTGGTGACTCGCTGGGAATACCTGACGACAACACCCGGTGGTACGCGCTGGCGCTGCACTTGGCGCAACGTCATGTGCCGGAATTAAAGGACGCCAAACCAATTGGCGCGCCTAAAAAGTGGGGTGACTACGAACTCGGCGTTCTGGCTGTCGAGATTGAACGCGAGCAGGAGCGGCAAGGTGGCGTAACGATTGAGTGTGCCGCATCCGCGCTGGCGTCGCGCATGCCATGGAGTTCGTTTCTGCAAGTCAAGGGCGGCACCTACATGGGCCCGGATGCAACGGCGGCACTTGTCCGTCAGTACGCCAACGCACGACGGATCAAGTTCACTAAGGTGTGTCGCATGGCATTCAAGTATCACGATGCCACGGGCTCCATTGAGGAATGGGAGAACGAGGTTCTGGCAATTGACCAGCAGCGCAGGAAATAAGTCTTAGCGAGTTCTTTCGATTTCACAGTCGAACCTGTACGGACGCCATAGGTGGCGACCGGTTCAAACAGGGGCAAATCGATGTTGCGCATTATTCGACCGAACGAAACCATGAATCGCACGGGTGACACCCACTCGCCGCTTTACGACAAGGTCGCCAAAGGGTTGTTCACCAGGCCGATCAAGGTCGGCCAACGTGCGGCCGGCTGGCCCGAGCACGAAGTCGAGGCGATCAACGCCGCGCGCGTTGCCGGCGCCAGCGCCGACCAGATCAGGCAATTGGTCGCGAAGCTGCACGAGCAGCGCACTGCCCGCATGCCGGCATTGTCGTGAGGTGTCGCCATGCACACCACACGCAGCGCCGTGACGGCGGGATCAGTCATACCCAAAAATGACAACGCACCCTGGCAGGGGTGCGTCATCGGGCAACACAGCAAAGTCAACGGCAGCAATTCTGACACCAAGGCGGTGGCGACGGCAATCGCCAAAGCGGCGTGTCTTGGCATTGAGTGCCACCTGATCGGCGTTGACACCTGGGTGCTGCGCCACGCGCGCGGCGCCGACATTGGCGTGGTGCATGGCCTTGGCGCGCTGGTCGCAGCCGTGGGCGGTTTTGAGGCCGCTACCAACGACGTGCGTCAGCTGGTGCAGCGCATGAGTGGAGGCCGCCAATGAACCCGATAGACGTTGTGCTTTCAAGGCTGGCCAATCCGAAACCGAATGGCCAAGACCGCTGGCGCTCGCTGTGTCCGCATTGCGGCGGCACGAATACGTCGGCGCTCTCAGTCGGCGTGGGTCAAAACGACGCGGTGCTGATAACGTGCTTCAAAGGCTGCGCCGTGGCCGAAGTTGTCGGCGCGATTGGCCTGCAACTGAGCGACCTATTCCCGCGCGTCGATACGCCTGGCGGCGGTAGTTCGTCACTCAAGCCGCGCAAGTTGATGTCGCTGCGGCAGGTGGTGGAATTAATAGAGTTTGAATGCGTGCTGGTTTGGACGGCGGCATTCAATCTCGCCAACGGCCACGCACTGACTGCTGACGATTTGGAACGCCTGGCTATCGCCGGCCAGCGCATTCAAGCAACCATCGATGAGGCGCGCCAATGAAGGCCGCTGCATACGTCGAGCTTGCCGCGCTCGCGGATAAGGTTGTCGAGCTTCAATCTGAGGCGGCGCACTCCGTAACCCTGGTGAACGCGGCCACGCTCAAGCCTGAACCTATCCGGTGGCTCTGGCTGCACTGGCTCGCACTGGGGAAGTTGCACATCCTGGCCGGCGCACCTGGCGAAGGCAAGACAACCATCGTGCTTGCGTTCGCATCAACGATTAGCAGCGGTGGCCGCTGGCCTGATGGCTCACGCTGTGAGGCCGGCAACGTCTTGATATGGAGCGGCGAAGACGACCCTACCGATACGCTGCTACCGAGGTTGTTGGCGATGGGTGCCGATGCAAGCCGCATCTTTTTCGTCACCGGTACGCGGCTCGGCGGTGAGTCGCTGGCGTTCGATCCTGCGCGCGACATGGTGCAGCTTTCGGCCGCCGCCGCGTACATCGGTGGCGTGAAGCTCTTGATGGTTGACCCTGTGGTCAGCACAGTGGCCGGCGACAGTCACAAGAACACCGAGGTGCGCCGTGCTCTTCAACCCCTGGTCGATTTGGCGTCAGCCATTGACTGCGCCGTGGTCGGCATCTCGCACTTTTCAAAAGGCGGGGCCGGCCGCGACCCTACCGAGCGGGTTGTCGGGTCCGTAGCGTTCTCTGCCGTGGCGCGCGTGGTGCTGGTCGCGGCAAAGGTCAAGGCCGAGGACGGCGAGGACAAGCGCATCCTCGCGCGCAGCAAGTCCAACATCGGACCCGACGATGGCGGTTTTGACTACGCCATCAACCAAATCGAGCTCGACGCGCACCCTGGCATTCACGCAAGCCTAGTGACCTGGGGGGGTGCTATCGCAGGCACTGCACGCGAGTTGCTGGCGGAGGCTGAAGCCGACGATGGCCAAGGTGCCGACGAAGCAAGCGCGTTAGATGACGCCTGCGCCTTCCTGGCCAGCGAGCTCAGGACCGGCGCTGTGTCGGCAAAGTATCTCTTGAGCGAGGCCAGACACGCCGGCCACGCCGAGCGAACTCTCAAGCGCGCTAAAGCCAAGCTTGGTGTGGATTCACTCAAGACCGGCGCGGGTTGGGAGTGGGTGCTACCCGTCGAGAAGGCCAAGGGTGCCAAGGAGGCCAAGGATTCCACGTCAGAAAACCATGGCACTGTTGGCACCCTTGGCACTGTTGACGGGTCCGTGGCTGCGGACGAAGAGGCATTCTGATGGGCGCCGTTGATCTACTCGCCCACCTTCAAGGCGCCGGGTTTGCGCTTCGGGCCGAGGCCGGCAAGCTTGTGGTGACGCCGGCCAGTGCGCTTACCGACGGGGCTCGGCTATCGATTCGCCAGCATCGTGACGCACTGATCGACGCCTTGACTGAGGCGCGCGTCGAGCCCGCCACCTCGGCGGCAAAGCCTGATCCCGGCCCCTACGCGCTCGCCCAGGCACTGCCTGATGTCGCACACGCCGACACCATGGATGAAGCCGCTACGGCCCGTTTTCAGGCTCGCGCGGCGCATTGCCGGCGTTTGGGTTTCACGGCGCACGAAGCCGAGAACCTGGCCGCGCGGCTACACGAGCGCGACGTTCATGCCGACTATCGGCACTTGTGCGTCGAGTGCCAACACTACCGGCGCGGCCGCTGCGCCAACCATGCTGCGGCGGGGCTGGCGACAAACATCGTCGGTCGTGAGCTGGCGACCACGTTTCAACACTGCAACGGCTTCAAGGAGATCAGCCATGGCATCACATAGACGACTTTTACCGGACCTCGTACAGCGCGAATGCAATCGCTTGGCACAAGCCCTTGCGCAATGGAGCTTTGCCCAGCACCGGCGCATGTTGGAGCTTGACGCGGTGGCGTTACTGAAGGCTGGCCGCACGCAGGACGAAGTGATCGAGCTCTTGGCGGCGCAGGCAACTCGCGAGCGGTAGGCGAGAGGTACACGCGGCGCAGTTAACCCTTGTTGCGCTGGCAGTGCATATCGACGAGGATGTCGCAACATACGCAAACTGACAGTTGGTGTGACGTTGAAGATATTTCGAACAAAGACGGTTCGCACGATTGGCGTCGTCGGCGCGATGATGATTGGCGCCGCTGGTGCGATGGCCGTCTCTGAGTTGTACGTCCAGACGCAGGTGCCAGTCAGCTTGTATGGCGGCATGGTATTTGTGGACTTGTGGGATCGCGGCTACGTGGCTATGGAAGGCACATGGGTGATGGACGGCGACCAGCATGCCTACCCGCTAAACATGTCAAAAATCGTTTGCCGGGCTGATACAAAACAATGCATTGACTCGCAGGCAACGGTCCGGGCTGGGCACGGGGTGCCGCTGCTGCGAGTTAATGAAGATTTGCACGAGATTGCCCGCTGGGACAAAGATACGTTGATTTATCAAACCAATGCCGGCTGCGTCAACTATGCTTACACGGTCAGTCGGCAAACTAAACAAGTAGCAGGAATTCGAACGATCAAGGCAGGCGCAGATGCAACTTGTGCAGGCGCTTCCCGCGAGATCAAGTTGCGCCTAACAAATGGCTTTGATATCTACTACCAGATGCAGAAGGACGCGAGGCCTGTAGCGTTGAACATCGCAGTTTTGGGCCTAATTCTTGTCTGGGGTGTGGTGAGGACAAAGAACATTTGGCGGCCGGCGACTGCGAACGTCGATCCCTACCCTGCGAACCCGTCAGCGCATAGGGTCAGATAAGTACAGAACAGAGCGGCGCATCACACTAGACCTTCCGGGGAAGCCTTCGCCACTGACACCGCAGGCAAGGCCGTTGGAACGAGCTCTCTTAGGCCGGCGGCATCACATCGTCATCTGCGCCGACTTCGCGCTGCCAGGCCGAACATCCATGTTCCGGCGTGCTGCGCACCCTGGCTGCGTTAGGCAGGTTGCACCTGGCCGCGCTATCTTCGTAGACCATCGCCACGAAGCTGGTGCAGTGCCAGCATGGGCGGTGCTCGCAACTGTGTGGGGTGAAGTAGATTGGTCGCATGCCGGTGAGGTGATCCAGTTGACCACAGCGCGCGGCAGTACGCGCAGGTGTGCCCGTGCAGTACGCGCCAGCGTGCTCGCACGCGCGGGGCTGCAATTTAATACGGGGCCAAAACTCGGGCAGGTGACAAGGCCGCTGCTGCTGCCTAAGTTGCCAGTACGCAGTACGCGCGGACGCACTCACGCGCGCGAAGCTGGTTTTAATAACGGCCAAATAACCCAACCAGTACGCGCATGGGCGCACTCACGCGCACGAGGCGCAACGCGGCGGATGGTTAAACAAACCACACAAAAACCCCGAGGGGCGGCGGCAAGGGCGCAACGCGGCATGAGCAGCAGAGTGCCGGGTGAGTGCTGGCGGTGGTCGTATCGTTCGACCACCGGGCCGCGATAGATGTTAGCCGGCGCTAACTTATATGTTCGCAGGTTCGGGCACAACGGATCGATCCGCGCAGGCGTGCTCACGCGCGCGAGGGCGGCAACATCAAGTGCCAACGGGGACGGATGTCCTGGCGCGCGACATGGCCGCTTGACGGGTGTTGTCAGGCCGAAACAGGCCTATTCAGAAACCCGGTTTAGGACACTTTTAGGACACTCCAAAGAAAACGGCACCCGAAGGTGCCGCTAAGTCTTTGATTCTTAAGTGTTCTGATGGTGGGCGGTGCAGGGTTTGAACCTGCGACCCCTGCCGTGTGAAGGCAGTGCTCTACCGCTGAGCTAACCGCCCGAAACAGGGTGCGCGGTGAAGCGCCGTATTATGCCATCGCCACCGTGTCGCCTCGCGGCCACACGGCACGGCCGCGGCTGGCTTGGTCTATGTCGTCGATCAACGCGGCGTGCGCCGCCGCCTCGTCGGCCGAAGCCGTCTGCAGCACCAGCGTCAAGCGACTCAAATCCACGACTTCAAGGCCGCCGTGATGCTGTTGATCGGTGCCCTGGTTGTGGTCGATCACCAGGCTGTCCTGCCCGCGCGTCATTCGGATGTAGACCTCGGCCAGCAGCCCGGCGTCTAGCAGAGCGCCATGCTGTTTACGTTGGAGGTTATCAACCTCGAGCCGCTTGCACAGCGCGTCCAACGAATTGGCCTTGCCGGGGAACATCTCGCGCGCCATGGTGAGGCTGTCGCGAATGGTGGCGACCTCGGCCACCGGCGCGCGCGACACGCGCGCCAGCTCAGCGTTGAGGAATCCGATGTCAAAGCTGGCGTTGTGGATGATCAGCTCGGCCCCGCGGATGAACTCAATGAGCTCGTCGGCCACCTGCGCAAAGAGCGGCTTGTCCGCGAGGAAGGCACGTGTCAGGCCGTGCACACGCTCGGCGTCGGGGTGGCTGGCGCGCTCGGGGTTGAGGTAGTGGTGCAGCGTGCGGCCAGACAAGCGCCGGTTGACCATTTCGATGCAGCCGATCTCGACGATGCGGTCGCCGCCGCGTGCGTCCAGGCCGGTGGTTTCGGTGTCGAGGAAGATTTGTCGCATGCTCGCCATGCTATCTGTCGGGCAAGGTCGCGGCCACACCGGCCGCCCAGCGGTGGATGGCCACGCCGGCCAGCACCATAGGCACGCACAGCCATTGGCCCATGCTCAAGTTGAGCGCTAGCAAACCCAAGAAGTTGTCGGGCTCGCGGAAGAACTCGGCACAGAAACGCAGCACGCCGTAGCCGATGAGGAACATGCCCGAGACCTGCCCCAGCGCGCGCGGCTTTTGCGCGTACCACCACAGCAGCACAAAGAGCAGCAGCCCTTCCAGCGCCACCTGGTACAGCTGCGAAGGGTGGCGCGGTAACTCGCTGCCACTCTGAGGAAAGACCATGGCCCAGGGCAGCGCGGGGTCGGCGAATCGGCCCCAGAGCTCACCGTTGATGAAGTTACCCACCCGCACCGAGGCCAAGCCGGTGGGCACACAAGGCGCCACCAAATCCATCACGTCGAAGAACGCGCGCTTGCGGCTGCGCGCGTAAAACGCTAGCGCGATGATCACTCCCAAGAGCCCGCCGTGAAAGGCCATACCGCCCTTCCAGACCATGGCGATCTCCAGCGGGTTGGCCAGGTAGTGCCCAGGCTTGTAGAAGATCACATAACCCAGCCGCCCGCCGATGACGACACCCAGCACGCCCCAGAAGAGCAAGTCTTCAACGTCGCGCCGCGTCCAGCCTTTCGCGGCAAACCACGGCAGCTTGGCGCGCTGGGTGGCAAGCCACAAGAAGAGGCCGAAGGCCACCAGATAAGTCAGCCCGTACCAATGAATTTGCACCGGCCCGAGTGACAGTGCCACCGGGTTGAACTGGGGATGCACGAGCATCAAACCCCTCCTGAAGAATCGATCGAAGGTGATTGTCGCTGCACGTGTTCGATGAAGCGCGCCACCACCGGCGACACGCGCTCGCGCCAGACCAGGCTGGTGTGGCAGCCCAGTGCGGCGCCACGGACGCGCCGATACACCACGCCGGGCCGTTGCAACTGCATCACCGACGCCGGCACCCAAGCTACACCCATGCCGGCGCTGACCAGGTTGACGATGGTCTGCATCTGAATCGCCTCTTGCGCGATGTGCGGCGTGATGCCTTGCGAGCGGTAAAAGCCCAGCACCGCATCAAAGAGCGACGGCGCGATGCGCCGCGGAAAAATCACCAGCGGCTCATGTGCGATGCGCGAGAACGACAGCGTCTTCTGGGCCGCCCGCGCGTGGCCTTCGGGTAAAGCGAGCACCATGGCTTCGGCCAGCGCCAGGTGCGCGTTCAGGCCAGCCGGTGCGGCGCCGGGCGCGTGCAGCACAAAGCCGCAATCGATCTCGTCGGCGGAAAACGCGTCGAGCTGCACGTCCAGCGTGGCCTCTCGCAGCTGCATCTGCACCTGTGGCTGTGCGCTGCGAAAACTGCGCAGCCAATGCGGCAGCGGGCCGTAGGCGATGCTCGATACGAAGGCCAGGCGCACCCGGCCGGCTACTCCTTCAGCCGCAGCCTGCGCTTGCTGCGGCAGCGCGTCGGCCAGCTGCACGAGCCGGCGCACTTCGGGCAAGAGTGCTTCCCCGGCGGGGCTCAGGGCGACCGAGCGCTGCGTGCGAATGAAGAGTGGCGCGCCAAGTTTTTTCTCCAGCGCCTGCATGGCTTGCGTGAGTGGCGGCTGCGTCATGTGCAGCCGCGTGGCGGCGCGGCCGAAGTGCAGCTCTTCGGCCAGCGCGATGAATTGGCGCAGTGGGCGCAGTTCGATCATTGATTCACCGTGCATATCAAAGATGGCGATGCAATCTATTGGACACCAAGCCGCCTTGGCTTCGATACTGCCGGCCCTGAAGCAGGAGACACGCATGGCCAGCAACCGCAGATCCAAGAACATCACCGAAGGCGTGGCGCGCGCGCCCAACCGTTCGATGTACTACGCCATGGGCTACACCGAGGGTGACTTCGGCAAGCCGATGATCGGCGTTGCCAACGGCCACTCGACCATCACGCCGTGCAACTCGGGCCTGCAAAAGCTGGCCGACGCGGCAGTCGAAGCCCTCAAGGAAGCCGGCGCCAACCCGCAGACATTCGGCACGCCGACCATCAGCGACGGCATGGCCATGGGCACCGAAGGCATGAAGTACAGCCTGGTGTCGCGCGAGGTGATTGCCGACTGCGTGGAGACCTGCGTCGGCGGCCAGTGGATGGACGGCGTGCTCGTCATCGGCGGCTGCGACAAGAACATGCCCGGCGGCATGATGGGCATCCTTCGCGCCAACGTGCCGGCCATCTACGTTTATGGCGGCACCATCCTGCCGGGCAAGTACAAGGGGCAAGACCTCAACATCGTTAGCGTCTTCGAAGCCGTGGGCCAGTTTTCAGCGGGCAAGATGAGCGAAGAAGACTTCTGCCAGATCGAGCGCCGCGCCATCCCCGGCAGCGGTTCCTGCGGCGGCATGTACACCGCCAACACCATGAGCTCGGCCTTCGAGGCCCTGGGCATGAGCCTGCCGTTTGCCTCGACGATGGCCAACGTCGAAGACCCGATCGTCGAGCACACGCGCGAGGCGGCGCGGGTGTTGGTCGAGGCGGTGAAGAAGGACTTGAAGCCGCGCGACATCGTGACGCGCAAGAGCCTCGAGAACGCGGTCGCCGTCATCATGGCTACCGGCGGCTCGACCAACGCGGTGCTGCACTTCCTGGCCATCGCGCATGCGGCCGAAGTGCCGTGGACGATCGACGACTTCGAGCGCATCCGCCAGCGCGTGCCCGTGCTGTGCGACCTCAAGCCGTCCGGCCGCTACGTCGCGACCGATTTCCATCGCGCAGGCGGCGTGCCGCAAGTTTTAAAAATGCTGCTCGCGCACGGCCTGCTACACGGCGACTGCATGACGATCACCGGCAAGACGCTGGCCGCGGAACTCGCC